>JAUIAI010000763.1 GCA_030425615.1 Gammaproteobacteria bacterium | reverse complement strand
TCGACTCGTGCGCGGAGAGTCCGGCCTCCTGCGTGATCCCGTCCTCGGACATCGCGGTCAGCGCGTCGAGCCTGCCCTGTTCCAGTGCCTCCATCCAGCGCGCATCCCACTGCGGCGCCAGCGGCTTGGTCGACGGATCACCGGCCGCCTGCGCGCGGCCCGCCGCCATGATCCGGCGCGTCTTCGCCTCGCGCTCCGCCTCGGTGGGCTCGGCCCGAACCGTGATGCGTTCCCGAACGGCCGCATCCGGGTGCGCGAGGGTCGGCACGGGCGGCTCGTGCGACAGCCCGCCCGAGCCGATCAGCAGGGTACGCCCGCCCTGCCCGTCCAGCCAGGCGCCGATCTCGCGGCCGAGCGCGAGGCAGCGGCGCAGGCGCGGAATGCCCGGCTGCGCCACCGCGTTCATGAACAGCGGCACCACCGGCGGCGTATCCAGCCCGCCCCAGAGCGTCCCGAGCGCCTGCGAGAAGCCGTGGTCGACCCGCATCCGGCGCGACACGGCCACGTCGAAGTCGTGGTCCATCAGCCAGGAGGCCAGTGACAGCGCCGCATCGGCGTCCACGTTGAGCGGCCCGGCGGGGCTGCCGTAGTCACCCACGGCCCTCGCCTCACTGCCCAGGCAGAACGGCGGCATGAGCTCGTTGAAGAAGCCGTTGTAGTGATCCGGGCCGATCAGCACCACGCGGTCCGGGCGCCAGGCGTGAACCGCGGCGCGGGCCGCGGCCAGTGCCGCGTCGAGGCTCTCGGAGACGGCCGGCGCAACCGGGTTCAGCCCGATCAGCGGCGAATGACTCATACCTAGGAACGCACGGGCGTCAGGGGTCATGGGGGGAAGTCTCCGTGGGTTGGTGCGCAGGGTCCGGCGATTCTGGGGGTGGCGCTTCGCGGCGACTACTCGGTGCACGGAGTGCACACCGAACCTCGCCCGCCGGACCGCCGGACCATCGCATCGGCTCCGACTCCGGCTCCGGCTCCGGCCCCTGCTACGGCTCCGACCCCCGCTCCGGCTCCGACTCTGGCTCAGATGTCCGGCAACGGCTCCCCGACACGACGCGAGATCTCCGTGGCCAGGGCGCGCAGCAGCGGCACGTAGCGACGCCGGATGTCGGCCAGCGACACCGCGTCACGCATCAGCACCAGGTTGATCGCTGCGAGAGCCCGCGGCCCGTCGAAGATCGGAAACGCGATCGCCGTCACGGCGGATTCGCTCGCCCACTCGCCCTGGTTCAGCCCGTATCCCCGGCGACGGGTCTCGGCCAGCACTCTGTTCACCCTGCGGGTGTCGCGCGCCAGCACGCCCGCTTCGTCGTCACGCGCGCGCAGCAGCCCGAGCGTGAACTCGCGCTCCTCGTCCGAACAATGTGCGAGCCAGGCACGGCCGAGCGAGGACACCAGCATGGGAATCCGGATACCGATGGTGGAGCGGTGCTGCGACAGCAGGCTGCGACGGTGGGTGGATTCGCGCACCACCATGAACCCGGAATCCGGCGTGGCCAGATCGCTGGGCCAGGACAGCGCCTGCAGGTGCGCGGCCATCAGCGGCGCGGCGACGCGGTCGATCCAGTCGCTGCCCAAGTAGCCTTCGGACAGACGCCGCACCTCGTAGGTGAGCGCATAGACACTGCCGTCGTCACGGTGGTCCACCACGCCCTCGGCGCGCAGGGTCTCGAGAAGACGCTTGACCGTGGTGCGGTGCAGGCCGGTGGCCCGCGCGATCTCCACCACCCCGCCGAGGCCGCCGGCCATTGCGTTCATGGCGCGCAGCACGGCGAGGCCACGCACGAGGCCGCGAACCTCACGGTACCGGGTGTCAGCATCTCCCCTCGGGCGGTGCCGGGCGTCCGCTTCGCCCGTCACGGCGTGTTCGCGGTGCCGTGTGCCGGTTTCACCCTTCAAGGCTCGCGCCATCGTCCCTCCAGGTGCATTCTGTGCACCGAGTGTACAGCCGGCATGGCGCTTCCGAGAATGCCGCCACGAAACGTCGACGACCTCGCGGGCCGCCGGCGGCGACCCCAACACTGGAGACAGACCATGGCGGATTCCCAGCCCTTCGACACCGACGTCCTCGTCGTCGGCTCGGAGTCACTCCCGCGCCACCTGGCCGAGGAGCTCGAGCCGTGGGACCTCCAGAACCTGAAGAGCTACGCCGACGAGGACCTCTCGGGCTTCACCGCCGAACGCTACCAGATCGACGTGAAGCGCGGGTGGACACGTGCAACCGAACGGATGGACGCGGTGATCCGATCCGATGTCCGGCGGGACATCGGCGGCGACCACCAGAAGATCACGACGCTGCACACGCGGCACGACAACGTGACCTTCAAGCATATCCTGCTGCCGATGTGGATTTGTTCGTACCGGTATCAGCAGAAGATCTATCGCTTCCTGGTGAACGCCCGAACGGGCGA
>JAUIAI010000762.1 GCA_030425615.1 Gammaproteobacteria bacterium | reverse complement strand
CCCGCGGCGAGCGGCCGGTGGAATCGCTCACGCTGCTCACCACGCTGCTGGACTTCGAAGACCCGGGAGTCCTGGATATCTTCGTCGACGAGGCGCAGGTCGCGTGGCGCGAGGCGACGCTGGGCAATGGCGGCATCATGCCCGGCGCCGATCTGGCCCAGACCTTCTCGTCGCTCAGGCCGAACGATCTGATCTGGAACTATGTCGTCAGCAACTACCTGAAGGGCGAGAAGCCCGCTGCGTTCGATCTGCTCTACTGGAACAGCGACAGCACCAACCTGCCCGGGCCGATGTACGTCTGGTATCTGCGCCATATGTATCTGCAGAACGATCTGCGCGAACCCGGGCGTCTGAACTGCCTGGGTGAGTCGGTGGACCTCGGAGCGATCGACGTGCCCACCTACATCTACGGCTCGCGAGAGGACCACATCGTTCCCTGGCGTGCCGCCTATGCATCCACGCGCCTGCTCTCGGGCGATCTGCGCTTCGTGCTCGGTGCCAGTGGGCATATCGCGGGTGTGATCAACCCACCCGTCAAGCGAAAGCGCAATTACTGGGTCAACGACGAGCTCCCCGGAGCCGCCGACGACTGGTACGAGGGCGCCGCCGAGATCCAGGGCAGCTGGTGGCCGGACTGGTGTCAGTGGCTCGAAGCACACAAGGGCGGAACCGTGGCCGCGCGCGAGCCTGGCAGCGCTCAGTATCCGGTCATCGAGCCCGCGCCCGGGCGCTATGTGAAGGAAAAGGCCTGAACAGGGTCGGTCGCGAGGCGCCTGGCGCCGTATCCACCGGACGGAAGGCGCAGCTGCGCACGGTGCCGGCAACAAGGAGAGCATCATCATGAGCAAGAAAGTTGCGTACGTAACCGGGGGCATGGGGGGTATCGGTACGGCGATCTGCCGCCGCCTGCACGACGACGGGTTCATCGTCATCGCCGGATGCGGCCCGAGCCGTGACTACGACAAGTGGCTCGGCGAGCAGCGCGCCGAGGGCTACGAGTTCTATGCCTCGGTCGGCAATGTCGGCGACTGGGATTCCACCGTTGCGGCGTTCGACAAGGTCAAGGCGGAGCACGGCAATCCCGATGTGCTCGTGAACAATGCGGGCATCACCCGCGACGGGGTCTTCCGCAAGATGTCGATCGATGACTGGAGCGCGGTGATCAACACCAATCTGAACTCCCTGTTCTGCGTGACCAAACAGGTCATCGACGGGATGCTCGAGAAGGGATTCGGAAGGATCATCAACATCTCCTCGGTCAATGGTCAGAAGGGGCAGTTCGGTCAGACGAACTACTCCACCGCGAAGGCCGGGATCCATGGCTTCACGATGGCCCTGGCCCAGGAGGTGGCCTCCAAGGGCGTGACCGTCAACACGGTTTCGCCGGGCTATATCGGTACCGACATGGTCCGCGCCATTCGTCCCGACGTCCTCGAGAAGATCGTCAACACCATTCCGGTCAAGCGCCTCGGAACCCCGGAGGAGATCGGCTCCATGGTGGCGTGGCTGTCTTCCGACCAGGCCGGCTTCGCGACCGGCGCCGATTTCTCGCTCAACGGCGGCCTGCACATGGGCTGAGAACCCGCGCGTCCGCACGGGTTCGTCCGACCTGCACCCCACCGAGGCCGGCCTTCCGGCCGGCCGCGGTTGCGGGGGCGACGCATTGGAGACAGGAGACATGACCAGCAGCCCCCGGCTGATCAAGAAGTATCCGAACCGCCGACTCTACGATACCGAGACGAGCGCGTACATCACCCTCGCTGATGTCAAGCAACTCGTGCTCGACAACGAGTCGTTCCAGGTCGTCGACGCCAAGAGCAAGGAAGACCTGACGCGCAGCATTCTCCTGCAGATCATCCTCGAGGAAGAGGCCGGGGGAAAACCATTGTTCTCCTCGCAGATGCTCTCGCAGATCATCCGCTTCTACGGCCACGCGATGCAGGGGATGATGGGGGCCTACCTCGAGAAGACGATGAGTACGTTCGTCGAGATCCAGGACTCCGTGCAGGAGCAGTCACGCGGAGTGCTCGACGGCCAGGTGACACCCTCGTCCGAACTCTGGACTCAGTTCATGTCGATGCAGGCGCCGATGATGCAGAGTGTCATGAGCAGCTATATCGATCAGAGCAAAAAGCTGTTCGTGCAGATGCAGGAGCAGATGGAGGCGAACACGCGCACGATGTTCGACACCTTCAACCGGAACACGCCCGAGAAGGATTCCGACAAGTGAGCGGAGCCGCCGCGTCGCGAGTCGGCTTCGTCTCGCTCGGGTGTCCGAAGGCGTTGGTCGACAGTGAACGCATTCTGACCCGGCTGCGTGCCGAAGGATACGGCATTTCGCCCGATTATGCCGGGGCCGATGCCGTCATTGTGAACACCTGCGGGTTCCTTGACAGCGCCAAAGCGGAATCGCTGGACG
>JAUIAI010000761.1 GCA_030425615.1 Gammaproteobacteria bacterium | reverse complement strand
CGCCGAACCCGTCGTGCTCGTGACCTTCGGTGGCGGCGGCAACGCGCAGACCCGGGCGATGCTCGAGCAGCAACTGACACCCGTCTTCAGGAAGGCGCGCACCCTGGCCGTTCGCGGGTTCGAGATCGTCCAGGTACGGGGTCCGAGAGCGCCCGGAGAGGCACTGCTGCCCGGCATCGATCGGTCGATCCAGGTGGACGGCCGCCTCAACGAATGGCTGGCGCGCGCCGACGCGGTGGTCTCCACGGTCGGTTACAACACGGTGCTCGAGCTGGCGCAGACCGACGTGCCGGCGTTGCTCGTGCCCATCGAGCGATCGATAGACGACCAGCATGCACGGGCCCGGCACTGGGGAGCACGGCTCGGCCATGCCCATGAAGGGACGACACCGGAGCGATCGGCACGCTGGCTCGCCGAGACGATCGACACGGGCAGGCGACGGCCACCCGTAGAGCTGGGTCCCGACGGCGCCGACGCCGCCGCGGCCGCCCTCAGTGCATGCCTGGCGTCCCGTCGATGACACGGGTCTCGATCAGGTCGACCCGCGTGATCAAGACCTTCGCCAGTAGCGCGGACGCGACCCGCGCGGTCGTTCGCGCACAGGCGTTGCGCGCAGCGGGGCTTCCGACGCCGACCGCGTGTGCTTGCCCGACGGACGGTCGCCGCGTCTCGTTCGAGCGCATCGAAGGTGAATCCCCCCCGGAGCCGGATTCACCCGCGACTCGCCCGATCTGGAAAGAGGCCCTGCGGATCATCGGACGGCTGCACCGCCTGAACCCAGGTGCCGTCGACACGCTGCCCCCTCACGATCCGCTGACCCGGATCCGCGGCCGGCTGGCCCACCACGGACGCCCATGGATGGCACACGTGCTCGACCGATCGCTCGCCATGGTCGACACGTGTTCCGGGGGACGGGCACCGGTGGGCCCGGTCCACGGCGACCTGCATCCCGGCCAGTTCCTCGCCGACGAGGACGGATCTGTCTGGATCATCGATCTGGACGACATGGCGATCGGCCATCCCGAGGCAGACCTCGCCAATCTCGCGGCGCACGCCGCCACTCACGGTCCGCAGCGCGGGCGGCGCGAGCGCTTCCTGATCTGCCTGGACACCGTCGGCGGGTTCGCGGGTGAAGCCGGAATCGCGTTCGACCCGCAGCGCCTGCTCGGCCACGCCTACCTGGCCCTGATTCGTCGTGCACTGAAGGCCGACGAACGGGCAGACCCGGAAACCACAGAAGCGCTGGGTCGCTGGCTGCCCCATGCCTGAACGCCGGCTGCCCGCCGGACGACGGCACCGCGCCGATGGAAGATCATTTGGTCTGCAGGCCGAACTTCTCGATCCGATAGCGCATCGTGTCACGCGAGATTCCGAGCAGCGCCGCCGCGCGCGTGACGTTGCCGTTGGTCCTGTCGAGCGCCTGGCGCAGCATGGCGACCTCCATGCCCTCGAGCGTCTCGGCAGGCGCGGACGACGACTCCGCCAGCAGGATGTGCGAGGCGCGGATCTCGCCCCCCGAGCCCGCCAGCACCGTGGCACGCTCGATGACGTTGCGCAGTTCGCGGACGTTGCCCGGCCAACGATGCGCCACCAGTCTGGCCCGGGCTTCGTTGGACAACGTGCGCTGCTCGCCCGGGTAGAGGCGGGAGAACTCCCTTACGAAACTCTCGGCGAGCAGCACGATGTCCGCATCGCGTTCGCGCAGCGGTGGGACGTCGACCCAGAGCACCTGCAGACGAAACATGAGATCGCCCCGGAAACGCCCTTCCGCGACCAGATCGGCGAGATGGCGGTTGGTGGCCGCCACCACCCAGACGTCGACCGGTCGCGCCTGGCTGGCGCCCACCGGCCTGATCACCCGTTCCTCGAGCACCCTCAGCAGCTTGGCCTGCGCGGCCAGCGGCATCTCGCCTATCTCGTCGAGGAACAACAGGCCGCCGTCCGCACTGGCGAACAATCCTTCGCGCCGCTGTCGAGCATCGGTGAACGCCCCACGTTCGTGACCGAACAACTCGGCTTCCACCAGCTCGCCCGGCAGGGCCGCACAGTTCACCGACACGAACGGACCGTTCGCGCGCGGCCCGTCCACGTGCAGCGCGCGCGCGACCAGTTCCTTACCCGTGCCGGACTCCCCCGTGACGAGTACGCTGGGCGGGTTCCCGCTCAACCCGCGGGTCGCCTCCAGGATCCGGGTCAGCTCGTCACGCAGTGCGCCGGCCCTGGGGGAGCGCCCGACGATCGCCGCCACACCCTTCGCAACCCCGGCAGTCGCGGATCCGTCACCGCCCTCTCCGCGTTCGAACTCGGCCGCCAGGCGCGCGATGTTCTCGAGCGGCACCGGCTTGGTGAGGAAATCCCGCGCGCCGAGCTTCATCGCGCTGACGGCGACGTGGACATCTCCGTGACCCGTCATCATGACCACC
>JAUIAI010000760.1 GCA_030425615.1 Gammaproteobacteria bacterium | reverse complement strand
CGGGTGAACTCGCGCTCTCCCTGGAACACCTGGATCGACACCGAGGGCTGGTTGTCACCGGCGAGAGCAGCAGGTCGACCCCGGCCATGGATTGCTGGAAGGCCCGGTACAGTCGGGTCTGATTCCGGTGGGCCGCGGCCCGGTCGGCCAGCGACATGCGGGCGCCGAGCTCGTAGTTGGCGCGCACGTTCGGGCCCAGGGCTTGCGGGTCACGCTGGTACTGATCGTGGAACGCGGCGACGAAGCTCTCGGCGCGCACGACGTCGAAACACTGGTGCGCATCGGGCATCGCGAAGCGCACCCGCTCGATTCCGGCCACGTGCGGTGCCAGCGCCTCCACCCGTTCACGGAACGTCCGCCGGATGCCGGGGTCAACCGCGCAGCAGTCGAAATCCTCGGTGATTCCCACGCGAAGGGTCGACAGATCCACCGGCTCGCCGGCCTCGAACTCGGCCGCTGCATGGGGACTGCTCAGCGGGTCCGCGACGTCCAGCCCGACGCACGCGCGCAGCATCAGGAGCAGGTCCTCGACGCTTCGCGCCATCGGGCCCAGGACCGAAATCGCGGACCATCCCAGCGGCCGCGCGGCATGAGCAATCACGTCGGGGGAGGGCCGGAAGCCCACGACGCCGCAGAGCGCGGCCGGAATGCGCAGCGAGCCGCCCGTGTCCGAGCCGGTGGCCAGCGGCACCATGTCGAGGGCCAGCGCCGCGGCCGAACCGCCCGACGAACCGCCGGCATTGAGTCGCGGGTCGAACGGGTTGCCGGTCGCCCCCCAGACCGGATTGCGAGTGTTGGCTCCGGCGCCCATTTCGGGCACGTTGGTCTTGGCGAGCACGATGGCGCCGTGCGAGCGCAGACGCGCCACGAGCGGATGATCGGCCGTGGGGACGTGAGCGCGGTGGCGGGGGGAGCCGTAGGTCGTCAGCAGCCCGGCCGTTTCCTGCAGGTCCTTGACGCCGATGGGCAGCCCTTCGAGCAGGCGGGGGGAAGCGCCGTCGCGGAGGCGGCGATCGGCCGCGTCCGCCTGTTCAAGCGCGCGGTCGAAATCCGTCGCCGCGATCGCGTTGACCGCAGGGTTCAGTTGCCCGATCCGCGCGATGCACTGCTCGACGACGCGTCGCGCGGAGAGAGTCCCTGCGGCGACGCCCTCGCGCAGTGCGGTCGCGGTCATGGCCGTCAGCGCCGGTGCCGCGGCATCGTGGGGGGTGCGGTTCATCGTCTCTCTTGTCGGGCCGCCGTGACCGGCCGCGGTCATTGGCGCCGTGCGGCGGTCGGGAAGCGTTTCACCGGTCCTGATCGGGCAGGCGTGCCCGGACCGGGTCGAACAGTAACGGCTGGAGAGGGCGCTGGCGAATGACTTCTTCGGCGATACTTATAACCAATAGGTTATGGGTTTCGGGCGTTGGCGCGCCGCGGAGGTGGCGGGATCACTCGCCGAATCGCGTTTGCTCGGCGGCCCTCAGGAGGCAGGCACGGAACAGGGTCAGCGTGGGGTCGTCTCCGCGCCAGAAGCATCGTGCCTCCGACAGCAGGTCGTCGAGCTGCAGCGGCAGGATGGCGAACTCGCCCCGCGCCGCCCGGGGTCGCGCGATCGAGGCAGGCATCAGCGCCACGTGCGTGGCCAGGGGAACCAGTTCGCTCATCAGGGCCATCGAGGTGGATTCCACCTTGCCCGCGGGCAGCTGCAGCCCGCGGGCGGCCAGGAAGGCCTCGATCGCCGAGCGGGCGTGCGAGCCGGGTAACGGGCAGATCCAGGGCCAGCGCACCAGTTCCGGCCAGTCGGGCGATTCGGCCGCGGCCAGCGGGTGGCCGGTGCCGCACACCAGCAGCAGCGGCTCGCGCATGAGCATGGTCTGTTCGATGTCGGGTGCGGTGACCGGCTGCCAGACCCGGCTCACGACCAGGTCCAGTGCGCCGCGTTCGAGCAGGGGCAGCATCTGCGCCAGGTGCCCCTCGACCACGGACACGGCCGCGTCCGGCGCATTCCGGCCGAAGAGCCGTAGCGCCTCGGGGAGCAGGGAGGGAACCAGCGAGCCCACCACGCCGACCGTGATGCGCCCGCCCAGGCCCTGGCGCAGCGCCTCGACGTCGAAGCGCGCCCGCTCGAGCTGGTGGGTGATCTCCAGGGCATGGTCGGCCAGGCGACGGCCGATCGGCGTGAATTCGAGACGATTGCCCCGGCGGTGGACGATGTCCGCGCCGAGCGCGGCCTCGATCTGGGCGAGCTGCTTCGAGACGGCCGGCTGGCTGACGTGCATCACGCGCGCCACCTCGCTGACACTGCCCATCTCCGCCAGCAGGGCCAGCATGCGCAGCCGCCGCAGGCTGAGGGCTGCGGCGAAAGCAGACTCGCCCGCGCCGGTCCGGTCGCTGTCTGCGCTCACGGCGTGCGTGTGCGTCGTCCCTCCCGCACGCTCAGAG
>JAUIAI010000759.1 GCA_030425615.1 Gammaproteobacteria bacterium | reverse complement strand
TTCGTCGACCTCCTGCCGCACAAGGCCGAACAGGCTCCCCAGACCGCCTACGTCCAACCGTAGCGAAGGTCCTTGGTCTTCCGCAGTCAGGGATCGATCGGGCTCCTCGTTCATGATGGAACGATGCCAGAAGCCCTCTCACGGGCTTTGTCGTCGATCAAAGAGCGTGGCGCTCAGTCAGGCTCGATCGCGCCGCGCAGCCGTTCCATGTTCACAGGCTTCGTCAGATGCAGATCGAACCCGGCGCGGGTACTTTCTTCGAAGTCGGCCTGCCGGGCGTATCCCGACAAGGCCACGAGCTTCACGCCCGTGAGCGCAGGGTCGGTGCGCAGTGTGCGCGCCACGTCGAATCCGTTCATCTCACCTGGCAGGCCGATATCACACAAGACCACGTGAGGCCGGTGTTCGCGAGCCATCTCGACCCCGTCACGCCCGCGCCGGGCCAGCAAGACGTCATGGCCCTCGAGTCGCAGGATCTCGGCCAGCAGATCCGCTGCGTCCTGATTGTCTTCCACGACGAGAATCCGCGTCGCCCCGCCCAGGGGGGCCGCCAGTGCCTGCCGTGCTTCCCCGTCCCGCCGGGTGGCGTCGGGTGCGCCCGTCGAACTGCTTCTCAGGAGCGGCAGCCGTACCGTGAATGATGCGCCGTGGCCGGGCCCATCGCTGTGCACGTCGACCCGGCCACCGTGCAGTTCGGTCAGCCGCCGTACCAGTGCGAGTCCCAGACCCAGGCCGCCCTGGTTGCGATGAGGGCGTTGCGTTCCCTGGCGGAACGGCTCGAAGATCTCCGGCAGCACCGTTTCCTCGATGCCTTCGCCCGTGTCGCTCACTGTCAGGACGGCGTAGTAGCGTTCCCGCGACAGGCTCAGCATGACCCTGCCTCCGTCGTCGGTGAACTTCACCGCGTTCGACAGCAGGTTGTCCAGGACCTGATCGAGACGCGTGGCGTCGCCGCGGATCAGCAGGGGTTCCTCCGGGAAATCGGTGAAGATCTCGATCTGCCTGCCATCGAGCCGGTGCTCCAGGTCTGCAACGGCGCGGCGGCCGATCCCGACGAGATCGACTTCGGTCATCTCGACACTGATCTTGCCCTCGACGATCCGGGAGACGTCCAGAAGGCCGTCCAGCAGGTGCACCATACGGGCGGCCTGCCGGTGAAGAATGTCATGGGCACGCGCGGCCGGTGCGGTCGATCCGCCGGCCGGGCGCAACAGTTCCGAGGCGGACTGAATCGCCGCCAGCGGGTTTCGTAGCTCATGGCCGAGCATGGCGATGAATTCATCCTTGCGGCGGTCCGCGCGTTCGAGTCGCGCCTGACTGTCGAGCAGGGCCACCTGGGCCGCCTTGAGCGGAGTGACGTCTTCGGCCGTGCCGATCATCCGGACGGCGTCGCCGCCCTCGAACGTGACAACCGCGGTGGCAAAGACCCAGCGTACGCGTTCGTCGTCGCGCTGGACGACCCGGTACTCTGCCTCGAACCGGCCGTGGCCGGTCGGGTCCATTGCCTGACTCATTTCCGCGAGCACTTCACCGCGGTCGTCCGGGTGAATGCCCGCCATGGCCGCTTCGAAGGAAATGGGTTCGCCCGGCGGGATCCCCCAGAGCTCGTACATTCGCTCGTCCCACTGGACGGTATCTGCCTGGACATCGTAGTCGTAGACGCCGAGGCCGGCCGCCTTCTTGGCGATCCACAAACGTTCTTCGCTGCGTTCGACCCGCTGCCTGAGGTCTACCTCGTTGGTGACGTCGAAGGCGAAGAAGAGCACGCCGGTAACGGCTCCGTGATCGTCGAACCAGGGCTGCACGACCTGC
This sequence comes from Gammaproteobacteria bacterium, assembly GCA_030425615.1. Taxonomy (GTDB): domain Bacteria; phylum Pseudomonadota; class Gammaproteobacteria; order Burkholderiales; family Burkholderiaceae_E; genus JAUIAI01. The sequence continues at coordinate 615 of JAUIAI010000759.1, read as the reverse complement.
GTGAAGTGGCGCGTCTGGATCCGGCCACCGGAGCCCTGGGGCACGTCGATGGGTTGCGAAGAAGCGATCTGGGGCTCGCCGCTTGCGTAGACGCTCTCCAGGCGTTCGTAGAACTCGGGCTTCACCAGCCCGCTGAGCGCGGCACGCACCGGCAGTCCGAGCAGGTCCCGGCCGCCGACCGCCTGCTCGTAGGTCGGATTCGCGTAGCGGATGACGTGTTCCGGCCCTTCGTGCAGTGAGATCAGGGCCGGAACCTGGTCGAAAAGACGGCGCAGGCGCGATTCCGAGCGAGCGACGCGCTCCTCGGCCAGCTTCCGCTCGGTGACGTCGAGCACCGTGCCGACGGTGCGGACAGCGGCGCGGTCGTCACCTTCGCCGTCGAAGAAGGTCCGGGCCCGAACGTAGACCCAGCGCTCGCGTCCGTTCGCACAGCGGATCCGGTACTCGTCGCCAAATATGCCGTCGCCTGCGGGGTCCAGGCTGGCGAGGTAGCGCTCACGGACACGCTGGAAGTCGTCGTCGTGCACGAAACGGGAATCCAGCGGGTCGTGCGGTACCGCGGCGTCCTGTGAGAGTCCGAACAGTGTCTTCAGGGTGGGCGACCAGATGCTCCCG
>JAUIAI010000758.1 GCA_030425615.1 Gammaproteobacteria bacterium | reverse complement strand
TGGCGGACGCCGTGGGCGCCAGCGGGAAACAATGGCGTGCCTATCTGAGCGTGGTCTCCATCCGCGGCGACGCCTCGGAGAACGTCAGCGCGCGTGATCGAATCGGCACCGGCCCCTGGAAGAACGCCGCGGGCGAGACCATTGCCACGAGCGTCGAGAACCTGCATTCGGACGGGAACAACCTCACCAAGGCAACCGCCCTGAGCGAAAAGGGCGAGCCCATTTCGGGACGAGGCGATCCGGTGAACCGTCACGATATCCTGACGGGCTCGGATTCGGCCGGACGCTATGTCGTGGCTGCGGGCGACACCACCTGCGGCAACTGGACCAGCGGTGACCAGGGCTCGGCCATCGTGGGGCATTCCGACCGGATCGGCCTCACGGACACGCGCCACATGAAGTCATGGGTGTCGTCACACGGGACGCGCGGCTGCAGCCAGGAAGCACTGCGCAGCACCGGCGGCGACGGCCTTTTCTACTGCTTCGCGGCCAACTGAAGGCGCGACCACTGATCAGCCCAGCCTGAAGACGACCCAGGCGATTCCCGCGGCCACGGCGGCAGCCAGCCAGGCCAGCCAGCCGGGCCGCGGGAGGATTGGCTGCGGGCCATCCGCGCTCGGATCCATGCGCCCGGTGATCATCGGTCCGACCAGGTTGCGCCGTTTCGCGATCGCGTAATAGGCGATCGCGGCCACGTGAAGACCGATGAGCGCGAAAAGAACTAACTTGTTGGTTTCGTGAATCCTGTTCGCAAGCGCGACCTGCGCCTCCGACAGATACGGCACCAGAGGACCGGTCGTGAAGATTTCGTCGTCCGCGCCGAGTCCCGTGAGCACTTGCACGAGCAGGCTGGTCATCATGGCCGCCACGGACCAGGCACCGAGCGGATTGTGGCCGTGATACCGCACGGCGCGTCCCCGGAGATACGCCGGCAGACTGACCATGCTCGCGAGCAGGCTGCGAAGGCTGGCACCCGGCGGTCCCGCCAGCCACCAGACCAGCCGGAAAACCAGCAGGCCGAGAACGACCTGACCACTCCTGACGTGAAGGCCGATGTCGTCCAGCCACTCCACGGCGACGATCGACACCACGACCGCCGTTGCCAGCGCCCAGTGGAACAGGCGCACAGGCAGGTCCCACTCCTGGGATCGTTCGCTGGCTGCTGCCATATCGGGTGACTGCGGGAGGCGGGGATCCGGCCGGGCACCGGAAACCCGCCCCACCCCGCGTTCCTGGTTCTCTTATTGCTTCTGGCGGAAGTCGTCGTGACAGCCCTTGCAGGCCTTCCCTACAGGACCCATACCCGCCTTCAACGCGTCGAGGTCGGTGCCGGCCACCTTGACGAGCCCGGCGGCCGCCTCGCGGAAATCCTTGCCCTTCTGGCCGATCTCGGGCCACGTGCTCCAGATTTCGGGCTTGGCCGCGGTCTTGACGGTGAGCGCGCCATTGGTGAGATCGGACCCCTTGGGCCACATGGCGCCATTGTTCATCTGGGCGGCGAGATTCAGGTTGCCGGCCGCCCGGGCCGCGGCCTCCGCGTCGTACGCAACCGTTCCCTTGGCCATCGCGGCGAGCTGACCCAGGTTGAACTTGTACACCTGCATGACCGCCTGTCGGGCCTCGATCTCGGCCTTGAACGGACCGTCGTCCGCGGCGGTGGCGGCGGGAACGCCGACGGACAGGGCGACCGCGGCAAACAGCATGGGGCTAAGGGACTTCATGCGATGACTCTCCTCGGTTGGCTCGCAGGCGACCGCGTCGCGTCGGTCACCTGCTACGTGGGGTGCAACGAGCGGCAAGATAGCCGCAAGTGACGAAACCGGGAAGTCCCCCGCATGCCCGGGTGGGGGAAATCCCCCACCCAAGATCGGCCCCTCAGTCGCAGCGCGCGCTCATGCCGCCGTCCACCACCAGCTCGGTGCCGGTGATGAACCGTGCCTCGTCGGAGGCGAGGAACACGGCGGCGTTCGCGGTGTCCCTTCCGTCACCCATGAAGCCCAGGGGAATGCGCTTCAGACGTGAATCGAGCAGTGCCTGAACATCGCCACCCGTGCGCTGCGCCGCCAGGCGGGCCTCGACCATCGGGGTATGCAGCTGACCGGGAACGACGGTGTTCACCCGCACCCCCCGGGAGGCGTACTCGACGGCCACGACACGACTGAACTGGATGATCGCCGCCTTGGCTGACGCATAGGCGACCTGGGGCGATCCGGTATAGCGAATCCCGGAGGTGGAAGCCGTGTTCACGATCGCGCCCGCACGCCTTTCGACCATGAGCGGCAATACGGCGCGGCAGCACAGGTAAACACTCTTCAGGTTCAGGTCGATCTGTGCATCCCAGTCGGCCTCGGACAGGGTCACCGGCCCGCCGGCGGCCGACCCGCCGACATTGTTCACGAGCACGTCCACCCGTCCGAAGCGGGAGAC
>JAUIAI010000757.1 GCA_030425615.1 Gammaproteobacteria bacterium | reverse complement strand
GGTGTCCGAGGCGGCGGATGTTGCGGGCGAGCTGGTATTCAACTTCCTGTTTCATTCTGCCGGAACCTCCGGGGTTTTCCGCTTTCGACGGTAGTCGAACCAGACGGGCAGAAGGAGCGAGATCGCCAACCCGGCCCAGAGGATGTTGCCCAGTGTCGAGGAGAAGAAGATCGAGATATCGCCGTTGGATTTCTTCAGCGACAGCAGGACATAGCGTTCCAGAAGCGGGCCGAGGATGACGCCGATCAGGATCGCGGCGACATGGTAGCCGGTGCGGCGCGCGATGTAGCCGAGGACGCCGAATGCGAGCGCGAGGTACATGTCGAACATGTACTCGCGGGGGACGAAGCCGCCGACCAGCGTGAAGGAGATGATGAGCGGGGCCAGGTAGATGGTCGGCACCGTGGTGACGTGGCTCATGTAGCGCGAGAGCGGCAGGATGGTGAAGATCATCAGCAGGTAGGACACGGCCATCGCCATGAACATGCCGTAGCCAACCTCCGGCTGGCGCTGGAACAGCGAGGGGCCGAAGCCGACGCCGTGGAACTGCATGACGACGAGCATGATCGCTGCCGTCGCACCTCCGGGGATGCCGAGGACGAGGAGCGGTACGAGGGTGCCGGAGGTGACGCCGTTGTTTGCGCTTTCCGGGGCGATCAGCCCTTCGGGGTGGCCGGTGCCGTATTTCTCGGGCGTCTTCGAGTAGGTCCGCGACTGCTGGTAGGCGACGAAGCTGGCGATTGAGGCGCCTGCGCCGGGGATGACGCCGATCACCAGGCCGATGATCGAGGTCCAGACGATGTGCCACCAGCGTTTGAGCGCAATGCTGACGCCTTCGATCGTGTCGTGCCAATTGGGGGCTTTGGGTTCGGCGTCCTCGGAGATGATGACTTTCTTCTCGATGATGAGAAAAGCCTCCGAGACGGCGAAGAGGCCGACGAGTGCGGGGATCAGGGGCACGCCGTCGTAGAGTTCGAGGAAGCCCATCGTGCCGCGCGGCGTGGCATAGACCACGTCGGTGCCGATGGAGCCGATCATCAGGCCGAGGAATCCCGCTATCAGGCCTTTCACCATGTCTTGCGCGGCGATGGAGGCGATCAGCGAGATGCCGAAGAGCATGACCACGATCATTTCGACCGAGTGCATGTAGAACCCGACACGGGCGAGGATCGGCATGGTGGCGAGCGCGATGAGCGTGGTCAGCAACCCGCCAAGGCAGGAGGCGACGAAGGAGATCGAGAGCGCCTGTTGACCCTTGCCCTGTTTCGCCATCGGGTAGCCGTCGAGCGGGGTTGCCGCCGCGCCGGCCGTGCCGGGGATGTTGACGAGGATCGCGGGGATGCCCGCACCCATGCGGGCGGCGCAATAGAGCGAGACCATGAAGATGATGCCGGTCTGCACGTCCATCGAGAGGGTCAGCGGCATCAAGATGATAATGGTGTTGGCCGCCGAAAAGCCGGGAATACCGCCGACGATCAGCCCAAGGAAGATGGTGGGTATTATGATCCACCAGTAGCCGATGGTGTGAAAGAACACTTCGGCCAAAAGTGTTGCGGTTTCACCCATTGGACAGGATCGCTTTCATTGTCGTCTCGAACCAGCCGCGCGGGAAGCGCGTGTCAAAGGCCCAGATGAAGACCGCCCAGCCGACGAGCGAGATTGCAGCCGAGAGCCCGAGGATGAAGGCCACTCTGCGGCACCGGGATAAGATGAGCATAGAGGCGAAGAGAAAAAGGAATGTGGCGAGCGTGAAGCCCAGCGGCTCGATCAGCATACAGAAGGCGATGGTCGTGAGCAGCAGCCCGATCCGGCCCGAAGCCACGTCTTCGCGGCTGAAGAGATTGCCGAAGCCGAGCGAGCCTTCGCCGCGCGCCAGCCACCGGATGCAGCGCAGGATGAAGATGGCCGAGACCAGGAGCAGGACGCCGCCCACGAGGAAGGCGCTGACCTGCGCCGTCCACGGCGAGTTCCAGATCGTCGAAAAGTAGTAGAGCGTAAAGGTGATCGCCAGGACCGGGATCACCAGCTCGCCGCCAAGTTGACGTTTCATATCATGTCCCGTGTGGTTGCGGCGGGGCGGACGAACCGCCCCGCGCTGCCTGCATCAAGCGCCGGTCAAAAGCGGCTTGTACTTGGCGCCAAGCTCCAGCATCGCGGCCATGAACTCGGCGCATTCCTCGACCCCGCCATAGCTGAGGTATTCCGGCGTGCCGCCCTGGGCGACGTAAGCCTCCAGCAGGGCCGGATCCTCGAATGTTGCCTTGAAGGTCTCCTGAAGGACTTCGAACCGGTCGGGATGATCCTCTGCTGCTTTCTTGTGGATCGCGAAGGCACGGCTCGACAGCATTTCCGGCAAGTTGGTGCCGTATGCGTCGTTCATTGACGGCGCGTTGTCGAGGCCTTCGCCCACGCGGTTTTCGCCAAAGACGAGGAGCGTCTTCA
>JAUIAI010000756.1 GCA_030425615.1 Gammaproteobacteria bacterium | reverse complement strand
CGAGTCCACCCGCGCCGGGTCGGCGCGCAGCCTCTCGAACTGCTCCGGGAACAGATTCAGCGCGAGGACCCCGCCGGAGATCGAGTTGCGGGTCGTGTCGTTGCCTCCGACGATCAACAGCAACAGGTTGCCGAGATACTCCATCGGGGTCATGTGTCGGGTGGCCGGCGCGTGGGCCAGCATCGAGACGATGTCCGGACGCGGAGGCGCATTCACCCGTTCGTTCCAGATCCCGGTGAAGACGTCGAGGCACCGCTTGAGCTCGGCGGCGCGCATCTCGTGCGAGGTGACCGGACCGTCGTCCTTGGGATGGCCCGTGGCAACGTCCGACCAGAACGTCAGCTCGGTCCGTCGTTCGAACGGGTAGTCGAAGATGGTCGCCAGCATCCGCGTCGTGAGTTCGATCGAGACGGCGGGGACCCAGTCGAAGGTCTCGCCCACCGGCAGTCCGTCGAGAATCTCCACGACGTGCCCCCGGATCACCGACTCGAGTCGCGCGACGTTCTCGGCACCGGCGATGCCGGCCACCGCCTTGCGCTGGTCGTCGTGCCTGGGAGGATCCATGCCGATGAAGCTGCTCGTATCGCGGTTCATCCGATCGGCGACCGAACTGACTGCGATGCCGCCCAGTTCGCTGGCGGACGAGAACACCTCGTGGTTCATCTCGACCGTGACGATGTCCCGGTAACGGGTGACCGACCAGAACGGGCCGAATCGACTCTGGGCACAATGGTGGACGGGCGCGTCGCGACGAAGCCGCGCCAGATAGGCCCCGATACTGTCGTCCTGGAACAGATACCCGTCGCTCGGATCGATGTCCTCGACAGGCATCGTCCAGGCGCGCTCACGATTCGCGGCGGTGGAGGGGAGCATGCCGAGAGGCAGGTCGGGTGGGTTCATCGCAGATTCCTGCTGTCGGGGGTTCGTCGCGCCGGCCGGGGAGCGGCCGGCGCGTGCGGCTCAGCCGCCGGTCAGCGCCCGGCCCTCTTCGGCCAGTTTCACGAGCAGCGGCGCGGGCTCGAACACCCCCCGCGTGGTGGGGCCTGCCTGGGCCGCGAAGCGGCGCAGGCTGCGGACGACATTCGGCAGACCGACCTCGTCGGCGAATTTCATCGGCCCGCCCCGGTGAGCCGGGAAGCCGTAGCCGTTCAGGTAGACGATATCGATGTCGGACGCCCGCAGCGCGATTCCTTCCTCGAGAATCCGGGCGCCTTCGTTCACCAGTGCGAAGATGGCGCGTTCGACGAGTTCCGCATCTGTGAACCGGCGGGGCTCGATGCCCTTTTCGTGGCGGAACGCGGCGATCAGTTCCTCGGCGGCCGGGTCCGGGATTGCCTTGCGGCTGCCGGCCTCGTAGCGATACCAGCCGGCGCCGGTCTTCTGGCCGAAGCGGCCCGCCTCGCAAAGGCGGTCGGCGGCGCAGGACAGGTCCAGATCCGGGTTCTCGGCCTGACGGCGCTTGCGGACCGCCCAGCCGATGTCCAGGCCTGCGAGGTCGCCCATCCGATACGGGCCCATGCGCATTCCCCAGGCCTCGAGCGCGCGGTCGATCTGCTGGGGACTGGCGCCTGCGTGCAGGGCCTCGTCGACGGCGGCACGGTACCGGTGCAGCATCCGGTTGCCGATGAAGCCGTCGCAGACGCCCGAGACGACGGCGATCTTGCCGATTCGTTTGGCCATCGCCATCGATGTCGCCAGGACGTCCTTGGCGGTTTCCTTTCCGCGCACGACCTCGAGCAGGCGCATGACGTTGGCGGGGCTGAAGAAATGCAGGCCGATCACGTCGCCTGGGCGGCCGGTGAAGGCGGCGATCCGGTCCACGTCCAGCGTCGAGGTGTTCGAGGCGAGGATCGCGCCCGGCTTCATCACCTCGTCGAGCTTGCGGAAGACCTGCTCCTTGACGCCCATGTCTTCGAACACCGCCTCGATGACCAGATCCGCGTCGGCGATGGCCGCGTAATCGAGCGTTGGGGTCAGCAGGCCCATGCGCGTGTCGAGCTGTTCGGCCGTGAGCTTGCCGCGCTTGAGCGTGGCCTCGTAGTTGCGCCGGATCGTGGCCAGGCCGCGGTCGAGCGCTTCCTGTCCCGTCTCGAGGAGGGTCACGGGGATGCCGGCGTTCAGGAAGTTCATCGATATTCCGCCGCCCATCGTTCCGGCTCCGATGACAGCCACCTTCGAGATGTCACGCTGCGGCGTGTCGGACGGCACGTCCGGGATCTTCGCGCAGGCCCGCTCGGCCGCGAAGACGTGGCGAAGCGCCCGCGACTCGGGGGAGTTCATGAGCTTCATGAAGCCGTCGCGCTCCGCCTGCAGGCCTTCCTCGAACGGGAGGAGGACCGAGCCTGCGACCGCGTCGACGCACGCCACCGGCGCCGGGTAGGGGCCGGCGGCGGCCGTGACGGCCCGGCGCGCGAAAGCGAGGTAGCCCTGGGCGTCCCGGTGGGCG
>JAUIAI010000755.1 GCA_030425615.1 Gammaproteobacteria bacterium | reverse complement strand
CCCGGCGCGAAGGCGAATGGATTCCGAACCGGCTCGGCGGGCGCGACAATCTGGAGGCGATCACGTTCATGCAGGAACTGAACACGATCACGCATCGGGAGCACCCGGGCACCGTCGTCATCGCCGAAGAGAGCACCGCCTACCCGGGCGTCTCGCGGCCGGTGCACGACGGCGGCCTCGGCTTTTCGTTCAAATGGAACATGGGCTGGATGCACGACACGCTGCGGTACTTCGCACGCGAACCCCAGCATCGCTCCTGGCACCAGAACGACCTCACGTTCGCACTGCACTATGCGTTCTCGGAGAACTTCCTGCTGCCCCTCAGTCACGACGAGGTCGTGCACGGCAAGGGCTCGCTCTTGAACAAGATGCCGGGCGACGAGTGGCAGCGCTTCGCCAACCTGCGCGCGCTGTTCGGCATGATGTGGGCTCATCCGGGCAAGAAGCTGCTGTTCATGGGCGGAGAGTTCGGTCAGAAGCGCGAGTGGTCGCACGATCACAGCCTGGACTGGCACCTTCTGGACGAACCGATGCACCGGGGCCTGCGTGCGCTCGTGGCGGCGCTGAACCGCTGCCTTCGCGAGCACCCGGCCTTGTACCGGCTCGACCACGAAGCCAGGGGGTTTCAATGGGTGGACGCGAGCGATGCGGGCTCCAGCGTCCTGAGCTGGATTCGCCGGGCGGACGACACGACGCCGGAGGTGCTCGTGGTGCTCAACCTGCTGCCGCGGGTGCACGAGCGCTACCGCATCGGGGTGCCACACGACGGTGAATGGGCGCTGCTGCTGAACACGGACGCGGCCGACTTCGGCGGCTCGGACGCGCCCGCGCCGGGCGTGGTCCGCGCGGAAGCGCAGCCCTGGCACGGCATGACGCACAGCATCGAAATCCCGCTGCCCCCGCTGGCGGCCCTCCTCCTGGAGCCCAGATGATGCGCGTCTGGGCCGGGCGGCCCTATCCGCTCGGCGCGACCTTCGACGGCCGCGGCGTCAACTTCGCGCTCTTCTCCGCCCATGCCTCGCGTGTGCAGCTCTGTGTCTACGAGCCCAGCGGGCGGCGTGAAATCGCGCGCATCGATCTGCCGGAGATGACCGACGAGATCTGGCACGGATACCTCCCCGACGCGGCACCCGGCCTGCTCTATGGCTACCGGGTACACGGCCCGTACGATCCAGCGGCCGGTCACCGGTTCAATCCGAACAAGCTGCTGATCGACCCCTATGCCAAGCTGCTGCACGGGCAGGTCCGCTGGTCCAATGCGCACTTCGGCTACCGCGTGGGCAGCGGTCGCGAGGACCTGTCCTTCGACCGCGCCGACAACGGCTCGGGCATGATCAAGGGCGTGGTGGTGGATCCCACGTTCGCATGGCGGGAGAACCCGCGTCCGTGCATCCGGCCGGACGAGTCCATCATCTACGAAGCCCATGTCAAGGGCCAGACGATGTTGCACCCGCAGGTGCCGATGCGCGAGCGCGGCACCTTCGCCGGTCTGTCGCACGCGGCCGTGATCGATCACCTGGTGAATCTGGGCATCACGGCCATCGAACTCCTGCCGGTGCACGCCTTCATCGACGACCGGCATCTCGTGGAGCGGGGGCTCGCCAACTACTGGGGCTACAACAGCATCGGATACTTCGCTCCCGAACAGCGGTACCTGAGCCCCGGCGGCGGCATCGCCGAGTTCCAGACCATGGTGGCGCGACTGCATGCGGCAGGCATCGAGGTCATTCTCGACGTGGTGTTCAATCACACCGCCGAGGGCAACCACCTGGGCCCCACCCTCTCCTTCAAGGGCATCGACAACGCGAGTTACTACCGGCTCTCACCGGAGGACCCGCGTTACTACGTCGACTACACGGGTTGCGGCAACACGTTCGATCTGACTCACCCGAGAGTGCTCCAGCTCGTGCTGGATTCGCTTCGCTACTGGGTCGAGACCATGCACGTGGACGGCTTCCGGTTCGATCTCGCCACCACGCTCGGTCGCGGGGAACAGGACTGGAACCCGAAGAGCCCGTTTCTGACTGCCCTCCGGCAGGATCCCGTGCTGCAATCCGTCAAGCTGATCGCCGAACCCTGGGACATCGGTCCGGAGGGCTATCGTCTCGGTCAGCACGGCCCCGGTTTCAGCGAGTGGAACGACCGTTTCCGCGACACCGTACGGGCGTTCTGGCGCGGCGACAAAGCCACCACGGCGGAATTTTCCACCCGCCTGCTGGCCTCGGCGGACATGTTCGAGCACCGCGGCCGGCGTCCCTGGGCAAGCGTCAATTTCGTCACCGCCCACGACGGCTTCTGTCTGCACGATCTGGTCAGCTATGCGGACAAGCACAACGAGGCCAATCTCGAGGACAACCGCGACGGCCACGATCACAACCTGTCGTGCAACCATGGCGTCGAAGGGCCCACCGAAGACCCGGAGATCGTCGCCCGACGCAATCAGCACA
>JAUIAI010000754.1 GCA_030425615.1 Gammaproteobacteria bacterium | reverse complement strand
TGCTCGAGGTGTTCACGAACGAGGGCGCCGGAACGCTCGTGGTCGAGAGCAAAGAGGTGCTCACGAAAGCCGAGAAGGCGGCGGGCGGTGCCGCAGTGACGGGAGGGAAGACGGCATGAAGGGCGACGCGGACATTCTCGCGTTCCATCGCGAGCTGGTGTCGATTCCGTCGATTTCGGGCGGGGAAGCCGCGATCCAGGATTTCGTCGTCGAGCGGCTGAAGGCCTCGCTGAGTGCCCTGGCCGGCGAGCCCGCACTGAAGACCCTGCTGATCCGGTTCCCGGCGGCGGCGGAGTTGTACGAGAACCTCCAGTACGCGCACGCGGGGCTCTGCCTGCACGATCTCGATCGATCGCTGAAGGCCGAATCGATGGCCCGGGATCTTCTCTCCCGGGCGAAGCGACCGGCCTGATAAACTTGCGCCCGCCGTCGATCAGCGAACGGGCAGGCGCATGGAGTCTGCCGCAACGAGTGAATGAGCAGCGACTTCGAGTGCTATCTCTGCGCAGGGCGAGAAGGCCGGCGCGTGGCCGATACGGATGCCAAGACGCGGGAGCCCCTGCGTGTCATGCAGTGCACCGGATGCGGGCTGGTGCAGCAGTATCCGCTGCCCGAGTCTCGCGAGCTGCACGTCTACTACTCGCATCACTACCGGCTCGATTACAAGCGCGTCCACAAGCCGCGACCGAAGCATGTGCATCGGGCCGGGGTGGCGGCGCTCGACCGCGTCGGTTTCCTGGCGCGTGAGGGCATCAGGAGCGGCCGTCTGACCGACGTCGGGGCCGGCGGTGGCGAGTTCGTTTTCGTCGCCTCCCAGTGCGGCTTCGACGCCTCCGGCGTGGAGCCGAACCTGGGTTATTCCGCGTTCGCCCGGGATGCCTACGATGTCGAGGTTTCGACGGCCGAAGTCGGGAGCCTGGAGCCGGGTTCCGCCGATGTCGTCACGATGTTCCATGTCCTGGAACACATCGCCGATCCGCGTGCCGCGCTCCGCTCCATCTGGAGTGCGCTGGCTCCGGGAGGGCACCTGTTCATCGAGGTGCCGAACATCCTGGCTGCTGACGCGTCGCCGCACAATATCTACTTCAAGGCCCATCTGTTCTATTTCTCGGCGCCGACGCTGGCGGCCGTCGCCGATGCATGTTTCGAGCGCGTGGCGGTGCAGGATCATGGCAATCTGCTCATGCTTCTGCGGCGGCGCGACGCGCCGCTCGAGCCCCGGCTGCCGGAAGCCTCCGAAGTCGCACGCGCCCTTCGACGCCTGGACGAAAAGGGCTGGACCGAGTACCTGATGCGCGGTCAGGGCTGGCGTAAGCCCATTGCACGTTGGCAACGCCATCGTGTGGAGGCGCGCTTCGAAGAGGTGCCGCCGCGCCAGATTCTGAGTGAGCTTATCGGAGAACGTAACGGCCCGTGAGCGCCGCTTGCGTGGCGTCAGGCGCGCACGCGGCGCGACGCCAGGGTGACCCGCTGCATCCAGAGAACCCCGGCCAGCACGATTGCGCCTCCGGCCAGCTGTGAGGCGGTGGGCAGGAAACCGAACAGAAGGGCGACCAGCACGCCGAACACCGGCACCATGTTCTGCCAGAGCGAGCCATTGGCAAGGCCCAGATGGCTGACGCCGATGTTCCAGAGCATCACGCCCATCCCGGTGGCCAGCACCGCGGTCATCATCAGCCAGAGCAGCGGAAGACCGGTGGGTAGCCCCTGCGGTGTGCTGACCAGGCCCAGCCCGGCCAGCGCAAGCCAGGCCAGGGTGGCCCAGGCGCCGGCCCCGGCCAGACCGTAGCAGGTGCGACGGACCTGCGAGACATGCGGGGCGAACCAGCGCTGGGAGGTCAGGGTGTAGAGATTCCAGCAGACGAACGACGCCACGATGAGGAGTTCCCCGCCATGGGCGCCGGCCAGCGCTGAGGCATCCCCCCGCCCGAAAACGGCAACCAGCGCGCCGATGACCGTGAGCGTGGCCGCCACCGGGAATCCGGGGACCAGGCGGGCGCCCGTGAACAGACGCAGACACACGGCCGCGTACACCGGCGTGCCGGCCATGATCGCCGCTGCGGTGACCGGCTCCGTGAACCGCAGCCCCAGGTTGTAGAGCGTCAGAAAGCCGCCGAAGGCCAGCGAGCAGATCAGCCAGTGACGCATCGATATGGGCGGACCGTCCGGCCCGCGCCCCTCCGTGACGGTCACGACGACCAGCAGGACGAGTGCCGCGATGACCGTGCGCAGCGCGGCCAGGAGCATGGGGTCGAAGGTCTCGAGCAGAACCTTCGTCATGGGGATGTTCATCCCCCAGAAGAAGGTGGCGAGCAGGTAGCAACCCGTGCCGATGGCGAACGAGCGACGAGACGGTGAAACGCCGGCAGGCAGTGCGGTTGTCTGGGTCATGGATCGCGCAGTTTACCCTTCGCCGGCGGTGGCCCGTCTGACCGGTGAAGCGCTGGTATGCT
>JAUIAI010000753.1 GCA_030425615.1 Gammaproteobacteria bacterium | reverse complement strand
CCGCGCCTCGACGGCAGCTATGCGATCAACGACGGACTCGCGCTCGCCCGGAAGCTGCTGCTGGAGATCAACGAGCTTCACGTACCCGTGGCCACCGAGTTCCTCGACCTGCTCTCGCCGCAGTTCATCAGCGACCTCGTGAGCTGGGGCGCCATCGGCGCGCGAACCACGGAGAGCCAGACCCACCGGCAACTCGCCAGCGGTCTGTCCTGTCCGGTGGGGTTCAAGAACGGGACGGACGGCGGCGTCAAGGTGGCCGCCGACGCCATTCTGGCCGCCACCGCGCCCCATGCGTTCAAGGGCATGACCAAGATGGGCACCGCCGCGATCTTCGAGACCACGGGGAATCCGGACTGCCACGTGATCCTGCGCGGCGGCGCCGAGCCCAACTACGGCGCCACCAGGGTCGACGAGGCCTGCCGACTGCTCGAGGATGCCGGCCTGCGCCCGCAGGTGATGATCGATCTGTCACACGCCAACAGCGCCAAGCAGCACACCCGCCAGGTGGCGGTGGCCGTCGATGTCGCCGAGCAGGTGGGCGCCGGTGATCGTCGCATCATCGGAGTGATGATCGAAAGTCATCTCGAAGAGGGCCGGCAGGACCTCGTTCCCGGCCGGCCGCTGCGACGCGGGGTCTCGCTCACAGACGCCTGCATCAGCCTGACACAGACCGAACCGTTGCTGGCCAGACTGGCCGAGGCCGTGCGGGCCCGGCGCCACGCCGCGACCTGAGTCGGCCGGGCGGCCAGGGCGGCGTCAGGCCCGCTCGCCCGTGGGCAACGGGGAATCGGATGCTGCCTTTCGCTCGGCGGCTTCCCGACGCAACCAGCGCTCATTCATGAAGCGCACCATGTTCAGGGCCTTGTCGGCCTGGATCCCCATCGGCCGCGCAAGTGGGCTCTCCTTCATGACGCGCTGTTGCGCCTCGATGATGAGACGGTCCTCCTCGAAGGCGGTGTCGATGCCACGCTTGACCTGGTGAATCAGATCCGGGTCCGGTACCGGAAAGCGACACGGCTGGATCCAGAAGTAGTGGGTCGTGTCCTCCGTTTCCGGGGTCAGCAACGAGAAGTGCCTGAGATGGAAGCCGCCCTCTCGCTCGTGGGCCGGCCCCTCGCCTCCGGCTGCGACCGACCCTGCCCAGTTCTCGAACACGCTGGGCAGCCACCAGACCTGGCGATTCCAGAAGTCCACCCTGCCCTCGAAACGACCGGCCATCCGGTGCAGCGGTGAAGGCTCGATGTCCCGCATCTCGCGCGTGAGCCGGATGCCTCGCTCGAACGGCTCGATCTGCGGACGCGCGTCCGGGAAACCGCTGTTGCCCAGGGTGGTACGGTGCACGTAAGTGAGATGGGAAAAGTCCAGCAGGTTGTCGGCGATGAGCTGGAAGCGGGCCTGATAGTGGATGTAGCCCTGGGTCGTCGGCCAGTCGGGGTCGGTATGCCAGTGGCAATCGACGATCAGGGAATCGTCGGCCCGCTCCGGCTCTCCCATCCAGATCCAGAGCAGCCCGTGGCGTTCCACCAGCGGATAGTGCCGCACACCCATCTGAGGGCCGATCTCGTCCTGACCAGGGATCTCGATGCAGCGCCCGGATGGCGCGAACTTCATGCCGTGATACCGGCATCGAATGCCATCGGGCTCGATATCGCCCATGGACAGCGGCGCGAGCCGGTGGCAGCACCTGTCCTCCAGAGCGGCGCCGCGGCCGTCCGGCAGTCGGAACAGCACGACCCGCTCGCCCAGGATCATGCGGGATATCGGCGTGTCGCAGCACTCTTCGGCCATGGCGGCGACATACCAGGTGTTCTTGACGAAGGCGGTCATCGGCGTCCTCATGTTTCGGAATTCGACCGGCCACGAGAGTAGGATCGGTTACGAGAACAATCCAATGAAAATATCCTTTCGAGATAAATTATCTTTATCTCCCGGGGAGCACAGGTCGTTTGAAGATCCAGACGCTTCATGCCCTGCGCACCGTGCGGCGCCTGGGCAGCCTGCGGGCTGCGGCGCGCGAACTGAACGTGACCCAGCCAGCGCTCACCGTCGCGATCAGGCAGCTCGAGGACGAGCTCGGGGTCAGGCTGCTGGAGCGCAACAACACCGGCGTGCGCCCGACAATCTTCGGCACGCGCCTGATCGAGCATGCCGAGCGCATCCTGGGTGAGGTCGAGCGGGCCCGGCAGCACATCGCGCACATGAGGGGCGAGTGGACGGGAACCGTTCGCTTCTCGGCCTCACCCGCAAGCTCCGTGAGCATCGTGCCGCTGGCCCTGAGATCTTTCGCACGGAAGCATCCCGGCGTTCGGATCGAATGCAGCGACGGCGTTTATCCGAGCGTGGCCGCGCGCATCCGATCGGACTCCCTCGACTTCGCGCTGACACCGGTCTCGGATCGCCATCTGGACAGCGACCTGATTTCCGAACCGTTGTTCACGGGTCAGGTCGTCATCGCCTGCC
>JAUIAI010000752.1 GCA_030425615.1 Gammaproteobacteria bacterium | reverse complement strand
CGCGCTGGTTCGCCAGGCCGAGAACGACTCGTCGATCAGGCTATCGATCCTCACCGCCCTGACGCTCGGCCCGCCCGCCGCGGGGTCGGATCTCGAACAGCGCTTCATGGGCCCGGCGCGTGATCGCCTGTTCGGCGCGTATCCATCCCTGCGCTACGCCGAACTGATGGCCGCGCAGGCACTCCCGGACAACATCCGGGTATCCGAGTTCTTCATGCTCGCGGGCCGGTGGCTGAACAACGCGACCGCCCAGCGCCATTTCATCAGCGCCAACTACACACATGCGCTGCGCTATGTGCGCGACTTCCAGCCCAACGTGCTCGCCCAGCTCGTTCCCCCGGACGCCGAAGGCAGGATCAGCCTGTCCTGCAACACCGACATCACCGCGGATCTTCTCGAGCTGCGCCGCTCGGGCCGCATGCACTTCATGCTGGCCGCCGAGGAAAACCCGAACCTTCCGTTCATGGAAGCCGGCCGCGCGCTCATCGACGGCACCGAGATCGACCTGCTGCTGAAAGCGGCCGACCCGCCATTCGAGCTCTTTTCGGCGGTGCGCAGGCCGGTGAGCCCGCAGGACATGGCGATCGGATTGCACGTGTCGCGACTCATCCGCGATGGCGGCACCCTGCAGGTGGGCATCGGCTCCATCGGAGACGCGATCGCCCACGCGCTGATCCTGCGCGACCAGCACAACGACACCTATCGCGGGCTGTTGGGCGACTGCCCCTTCGCGGTGGGTCTGCCGGAGGATCATCAGGCCCCGTTCAGCGAGGGACTTTATTCGGTCACCGAAATGCTGGTGGGCGGCATTCTCGAACTGTTCGAAGCGGGCATCATCCGGCGCGAGGTCGACGGCGCCGCGATTCACGCGGGCTTCTTCGTCGAATGCCGAGACTTCTATCGTCGGCTGCGCGACATGGATCCGGCCCGGCGTCGCAAGATCGCGATGATGCCGGTTTCCTACACGAATACCGTGCTCCGCGACGAGCCGGCCAGAAGCGCCGCGCGATGCCATGCGCGATTCGTCAACAACGCGATGCTCGCGACCTGTCTGGGCACCATCGTGTCCGACGGGCTCGAGGACGGACGCATCGTCAGCGGGGTGGGTGGCCAGTTCGATTTCGTGTCGCAGGCCTTCGCCCTGGACGACGCGCGCGCCATCGTGACGCTGAACGCGAGCCGCCACAAGGCAGGGCGTCGGCAGTCGAACATCCGCTGGAGCTACGGCAACGCGACGGTGCCACAGCACTTCCGCGACATCGTCGTGACCGAGTACGGGGTGGCCGATCTGCGCGGACAGACCGACGAGGAATGCGTGAAGCGCATGCTCGCGATCTGCGACAGCGCGTTCCAGGACGAACTTCTCGGGCAGGCGAGATCGGCAGGAAAGATCGCGCCGGGTTTCAGCATCCCGCCTGAGTGGCGGCGCAACACGGCAGGCCGCCTCCGGGGATGGCTGGCCCCCGCGACTCGCGACGGACACACACCGGCGTTTCCGTTCGGCACGGACTTCACCGACATCGAGCAGCGGCTGCTCCCTGTGCTCGAGCTTCTGCGAAGCCGCCAGGGTTCCTGGCCGGCTTTGCTGAAACTCGCCTGTGCGGGTCTCAGGGGCGGCGCTGCGGATGCTCACGAACGCGACATGCTCGAACGCCTCGGTCTTCTCGCCGTGTCGTCGCCGCGCGACCGCCTGACCCGGTGGTTGCTGCTGGGCGCGATGCGCTCGGCGCACCGGCGCTTGCGGGTGCCCTCCTGACTCGTGAGGCGGTACGCCCACGGGAAACCCGAGGCCGCTAGCGCAGACCCATGCAGTTCGCGTAGTAGGTCACCGTCGCCGGCCAGTCGGAGAAGATGCCGTCGATGCCGACATCGCGCGCCAGCACATCGAGTGCCAGGTACATGTCGCTGTCGCCGCGGATCGCGCGGCCCTCCGGGTCGAAGGAGTAGTAAAAGCCCGCCCTGCCCGCACCGGCCCGCAGGTCGGAGCGCTCGAAGGTCCAGGTGATGATCCTCAGCCCGACACGCTTGATGGCCTTCGCATAGTCTGAGGGCACCACCTTGCCGGCCGCATCCACATCCAGCAGCACCGGCATTGGCGGCGCGAAGGTTCGCAAGCCGGCCTGGTAGAGCTCACTCAGCTCGTCGATCGTCTGGCGGGGAACGGGCGGATTCGCGGTGGCATCGATGCTCCCCAGGAACACCGCCTGACGGCCGAACTCCGGCGCGTTCCGCAGCCAGAAGAGGATGTCGCGCTTGTCGAACGACTGCAGCCAGACATCGCTTGGTGATACGTCGGCCGCGCGCATTTCGTCGATCAGCTTCCGGGCGTACGAAGCCTGGCTGCCGAAGATCTGCGCGATGCGGTCCGGGTCGCCGCCCTTGAGTTCCGGCGCGTGCTTCACGCCCATCGCTTCGTTGAAGGCCAGACTGTCGCTCAGGCTCATCAGGGTGCCCCGGCCCGT
>JAUIAI010000751.1 GCA_030425615.1 Gammaproteobacteria bacterium | reverse complement strand
CTGCCGGTGCTCGAGAAGGTCGCCAAGGCCGGCCGCCCGCTGCTGATCATCGCCGAGGACATCGAGGGCGAAGCCCTGGCCACCCTGGTGGTGAACAACATCCGCGGCATCCTCAAGACCTGCGCCGTCAAGGCCCCCGGCTTCGGGGACCGTCGCAAGGCGATGCTCGAGGACATGGCCATCCTGACCGGCGGCACCGTCATCTCGGAAGAAACCGGCATGACGCTCGAGACCGCGGAGCTGCACGACCTGGGTCAGTGCAAGCGCATCGAGATCGGCAAAGAGAACACCACGATCATCGACGGCATCGGTGAGGCGAGCGCCATCGAGGCCCGCGTCAAGGCCATCCGCGCCCAGATCGAGGAAGCCACCAGCGACTACGACCGCGAGAAGCTGCAGGAGCGTGTCGCCAAGCTGGCCGGCGGTGTGGCCGTCATCCGCGTCGGTGCCGCCACCGAGGTCGAGATGAAGGAGAAGAAGGCCCGCGTCGAAGACGCGCTGCACGCCACGCGTGCCGCCGTCGAGGAAGGCATCGTCGCCGGTGGCGGCGTGGCCCTGCTGCGTGCCCGCGCCTCCATCAACGTCCAGGGCGCCAACCCCGACCAGGAAGCCGGCATCAAGATCGTGATGCGTGCCGTCGAAGAGCCGCTGCGCCAGATCGTCGCCAACTCCGGTGACGAGCCGAGCGTGGTCGTGGCGAAGGTGCTCGAGGGCACCGGCAACTTCGGCTACAACGCCGCCAACGGCGAGTACGGCGACCTGGTCGAGATGGGCGTGGTCGATCCCGCCAAGGTCTCGCGTACCGCGCTGCAGAATGCCGCGTCGGTCGCCGGCCTGATGCTCACCACCGACGCCATGATCGGCGAGCTGCCGGAAGACAAGCCGGCCGGCGGCATGCCCGACATGGGCGGCATGGGCGGTATGGGCATGGGCATGTAATTGCCGTGTCATCCTCCGGCGTTCCGACGCCGGAGGTGCGCTCTCACCGAAAGGCGTGGGCGCAACGAAGGGCCCGCGCGGGACACCCCGCGCGGGCCCTTCGTCGTTTGCGGACCCTCCTATGAACCGCGGCTCTTGCCGCCGTCACCGATCACGTCGTCGTAGTCGCCCATTCGCAGGTAGAGCGACTCGCGAACCAGCCTGACCGTGGGACGCAGCGCGAAAAAGACCGAACCGGCCAGGAACAGCCAGGTCCCTGCCGTGGTGGTACTCGACCAGAAGAACAGCACGGAGCCGACGATGAACATCAGGGCTGCCAGCATGTCTACAGTCGTGTAGGCGACCTCCGTGTAGGCGTAGATCCGGCGGTGGCGGTCGGTCTTCGTGTAGTTCTCGGGGTTGAACTGCTTCATCTCGTCGTCGTCTGATTGCGGGTGTCGAACCGGAATCGTGACCGGACGAGACGCTTGCCCGCACAGTCACTCCGTCCTCATCCTAGACGCGGCCACCGGGCACAGGGTTTGCCCCGTCCCGGAGATTCGACTCCCGGACGCGCCGGCGCGCGCAACCGGTAGGATCACGCCATTCCGTTTCCGAACCATGCACACCATGACGACCCCCGATGTCGCGACGACCAGCCGCACCGAACAGCTCGTCGAGAGCTTCATGCAGCCCATCGCCGAGCGCGAACCGGACATGCCGGAGTATCTGCAGGCGGTGCGCGAGGTGGCCCGCTACGTCCTGCCCATCGAGAAACGTTCGGCCACCTATACCCACGCCCGGGTGCTCGAACGGCTGACGGAACCCGACCGCACGATCGAGTTCCGCATCACCTGGCAGAACGATGCGGGCGGCGTCGAGATCAACCGCGGCTGGCGCGTGCAGAACAGCAATGCCATCGGTCCCTACAAGGGCGGCCTGCGCTTCCACCCGACGGTCACGCCGTCGGTGCTTCGCTTCCTCGCGTTCGAGCAGACCTTCAAGAACGCGCTCACCGGCCTGCCGCTCGGAGGCGCCAAAGGGGGCTCCGACTTCGACCCGAAGGGGCGGTCCGAATTCGAGATCATGCGCTTCTGCCAGGCCTTCATGATGGAGCTCTACCGGCACATCGGCCCGGACGTGGACGTGCCCGCCGGCGACATCAACGTGGGCCAGCGTGAGATCGGCTTCCTCTTCGGCGCCTACAAGAAGATCTGCAACAGCTTCGGCGGGGCGATGACCGGCAAGGGCCTGTCGTACGGCGGCAGCGAAATGCGGGTGGAGGCGACCGGCTACGGACTGATTCACTTCACGGAGGCCATGCTGAAACGAACCGGGGTGTCACTGGCCGGTCAACGGGTCGCGATTTCCGGCGCCGGCAACGTGGCCAGCCATGCCGCGGAATGCGCGATCCTGGACGAGGCGGTCGTCGTGACCCTGTCCGATTCGCACGGCACGCTGGAATGCCCCGACGGTCTCACGATCGACGACCTGCGAGCGATCCGGGAGCTCAAGAACGAAGGGGGCACCCTGGCCTACTACGAAC
>JAUIAI010000750.1 GCA_030425615.1 Gammaproteobacteria bacterium | reverse complement strand
CGCAGGTACTGATCGTTGTCGCGCATCTTCGGCAGCAGGTGGCGTTTGGCGATGGAGCGGGGAACGTACCAGACCGGCGCCAGCTCGAGCCGCTTGATCGGCTCGTTCATCAGCGGGGTGCTCGCGCCGCGACGGGAACCGACGATCACTCTCGAGGCGAGTGCGAGCTCGCCGTCTTCCAGATAACGCAATTCGTAGGCGGGCAGGTTCACGACCACTTCACGCGCGCCACCGGGCTCGAGCCATCGGAAGCGCTCCAGCGAGAGTTCGAGACGCGCGATCATCGCGAGGTCCCGCGACGTCGCGGGCGGCGCGGCCAGGTGCTCGGGTTGCAGAACGTCGTCCGCGGTCGTGGCCGACAGACCAGCCTGCACCATCGCGCGGGTGCGCGCCAGCGCGTTGCGCAGCCGCCGATAGGCCGGATCGCGTGGCGTCGCCTCGGCCAGCGCGGCTCCCGGGCCGCCGTCGTGCCAGTACGTCATCATGGCGGCATACGGATTCCATCGATCACGCGTGTCCCGCCGCTGGGGATGGGCGAAGGCACGGTCCAGGACACCGTGACGCAGGTGGGCAAGGTAGCAGGCGAAAGCGTCGGTCATCCGGCGGTTGAAGCGGGCGTGGGCGGCCGGAATCCGGAACCAGCCCAGTGTGCTCTGGTCGTCGGTCGCACGCAGCCAGGCGCTCAGCGCGGCGAGTTCGGACGCGCGGTACTGGTCCGGGTCCAGCCCGTGTGACCGGGCGTCCGCCATGGCACTCAGCGCGGCGCTCAGCGGGGCGGTGGACTGTCCGGGGGCGAGCCACGGCAGACTCGGCCGCATTCCCGAGGCGACGGACTCACACGACACGGTCCCGTCGACTTCCGGCGTCGCGTTCGCGCCGAGCGGATTGGTGGTGAGACAGGCGAGCAGACAGAGACGGGCGAGCGCAGGACGCGCGCCGAGGGGCGAAGCAACGGTCATCTTGGGCCAGGGACGAACTAGGACAATGGCGCGTTTATAGGCACTGAACGGGAGCTTCAGAACCCTTGGCGTCCCTGGTGGTCGCTGGCGCCTTACGGGCGGTGCCCCGGGTGCCTCGGCAGGAGGGTTCCCAGGACTCGTCGCCCGGGCTCCCGCGGCCGTCGGAGCGTCGGGTCGCGATTCGGCTAAGCTCTGCCCGTGTCAGCCTGACGGGAGGCCGCATGGACGAAGCCAAGATTCTGTTCGACGCGCGCAGCTGGGTCGCCTCGGCGTCGCGCATCGTCGCGCTGACGGGGGCGGGTATTTCCACCGATTCGGGCATTCCCGACTTTCGCGGCCCGCAGGGCGTGTGGACGCGCAACCCCCAGGCCGAGCGCCAGTCCACGATCCAGAACTACCTGGCCGATGCCCAGGTGCGACGCGCCGCCTGGCGCAACCGACTCGAGCACTTCGCGTTCTCGGCGCGGCCGAACGCGGGCCATCGGGCGCTCGTCGAGCTGGAACGGGCCGGGCGGCTGGCCGCCGTGGTGACCCAGAACGTCGACGGCCTGCACCAGCTCGCCGGCAACGCGCCCGACCGGGTCGTCGAAGTCCATGGGACCGTCCGGCGGGTCATGTGCTGGTCATGCGGAGAGCGCCAGCCGACCGAGGCGGTGTTCGAGCGGGTCCGCGCGGGCGATGACGATCCCCACTGCCTGAGCTGTGGCGGCATCCTCAAGACCGACACGATCTCCTTCGGTCAGGCGCTGGTTCCCGCGGTCATAGACCGCGCGATGACCCTTGCCGCCGAAGCGGATCTGCTGCTGGCGATCGGATCGACGCTGCAGGTCTATCCGGTGGCCGGAATCGTGCCGCTGGCTCGCGAGGCCGGCGCGCGCATCGTCATCGTCAACGCCCAACCCACGCCGATGGACGATCTCGCCGACGCGGTGCTACCGGGTTCGATCAGCGAAATCCTGCCCTTCATCTGCGGCGTGGCGCCGCCCGCCGAGAGGGCCGGCACGTCCGCTCCCGGCGGCGACGGCGTCTGAGTCGGGCGCGTCCGGCGGGCGTCCTGGTCACCGGGTGGGCCAGCGCCAGCTGACAGCGGCCGTGTCGCCCGCGTGGTCGAGCTTCGTTTCGCCCATGGCCTTGACCAACGGCAGCGTACGGATGGGGCCGCCCTCGCTCAGGGCATCGAGCAGGGTCCGGGAATGGGTGACGACCCACAGTTGCCGGTGTTCGGCCAGCGCATGGAGCAGGCGTGCCAGCGGCGCGAGCAGGGACGGATGCAGACTGCCCTCCGGCTCGTTCAGGACCATGAGCGGGGGAGGGCGCGGCGTGCAGAGTGCGGTGATCAGCAGCAGGTAGCGCAACGTGCCGTCCGACAGCTCGGATTGGCGCAGAGGACGAAGCAGCCCGGGCAGGTGCAGCCTGAGCTCGAAGTGCCCGTCGTTGACATGCACCTCGGCGCGGGCCCCGGGAAACGCGCCTTCCAGGGCCTGCCTCAGCAGATTCGGGTCGCCGATCTCGACGATC
>JAUIAI010000749.1 GCA_030425615.1 Gammaproteobacteria bacterium | reverse complement strand
GCGCGTGGTGTGGCTTCAGTCAGGCGCGCAGCGAACAACTCGGGGCGATCAGCCTGTACTCGCACGCGGTAGTGATCGACTACAACCGCGACCCGATCGTGCCGGGTGCTGGCTCGGCCTTCTTCCTCCACGTGAGTGCAGGCAAGCCCACTCAAGGATGCATCTCGATTCGCGAAGGCAAACTGGTGACGCTGCTGAAGTGGTTGGGGCCGAAGGCACAACCGGTGATCTCCATCGGTGTCGGCCGCAGCGCCTACGCCGCCGTCGGCCGTTGAGACTGCTCTAGACAGTTGACTCAGCGCAGAACGAATCCGGTGCCGAGGGGGTCGCGGTCGTCGAGGGTGAAGGTCGACTCCCCCGTCGGATAGGCCATCCCGGTGATCTCGGTGATGATCCCGGTCTCCACTTCGTCCACGACGCGGGCGGTGAACGTCGTGCCGATGATCGAATCGTGGCGCAGCAGGGCCAGGCGCGCGGTCGTCCCCGAACCACAGGGTGATCGGTCGACCTCACCGTCAGCGAAGATCGTCACGTTGCGCTGGTGGCGGCCGCAATCGGAAGTGGAGCCAAGGTCGTCGAACCAGATCGTTCCGTAGATCCCCGACAGCAGCGGATCGCTCGGATGGGTCGCCGCCGCATCGGTATCGAGCGCGGACTTGATCTCCCGCCCCAGGGCGATGATTTGCACGAGGTTGTCCGGGGTGACGGCGAGGCCGAGATCGCTCGCGCGGACGGATGCGTAGTACGCCCCGCCCAATGAGATGTCGACGCTCACTTCGCCGAGCGAGGTCACCACGGTCACATCACGTGCGTGCACCCACGCCGGCACATTACGGAACGTCACATCCTGGGTGACGCCGCCCACACGGCGCACTTCTCCATCGGTTCCGGCACACGGCTCGCGATGGAGGATGCGATCGCGCTCGTGCACGCGCTGGCTGCCCGGCCAGACGACGTCGACACGGCGCTGGCGGAGTACCAACGTGAGCGTCAGCCCGTGGCGGCCAAGATCGTGACGGCGGCGAACACGTCAGCAACGTGGTACGAGACGTTCGGCGAGAAGATGAAATTGGCCCCTCTCGAGTTCGCCTACAACTACGTCACGCGCTCGGGCCGGGTGGATGACGAGCGGCTGCGTCGGCTCGCCCCCGGTTTCATGGCCGAGTACGAGCGATGGCTGGCCGGTCCGGCGGCCCTGGTGGATCCGGTTCCCGACGACCTCCCGGGGGCGCGAGAGATCTCGTTCGATCGTTCGGCGCACCCCAACTGTTCGTCGATCCTGTGGGACAACCTCGAACGCAATCCCGACAGACCGGCGATCGTGGGGCCGGCGGGCACCCTGACCTACCGGGAGCTCGTGGCCGAAGCGGCGCGCTGGGGCCACGCCTTCATCGGACAAGGGCTCGTGCGCGGCGAGCGGATCGCGTTCTTTCTCGACGACGGCCCGACATACCCTGCGGCCTTCTTCGGCGCCGTTCGCGCCGGCTTCGTACCCGTTCTGTTGAACATCCAGACGCCCCCGGATGTGCTGGCGTACTTTCTGCAGGACTCCGCGGCGCGGGTGGTGGTTACCGATTCGGAGTGCGCGGCAGCCTTCCAGGCGGGCGTGTTGCAGGGGTCGGCGGTCGAACTCATCATCGAGGCCGGCCGGCGGACGGGCGCCCCTGGGCCGGAGCCGCTCTCCGGCCACCGCATCGCGATCCGCCCGGCTTCGGACTTCGTCGCCGGCCGGCCCGATGTTCTGGCCGTTGCCGACACCGGTCCCGATGACATGGCTTTCTGGATGTATTCGTCCGGCTCCACCGGCCGTCCGAAGGGGATCGTGCACCTGCAGCACGACATGGCCTACACGCAGGCGTCCTTCGGCCGCCATGTCCTGAAGCTGGAACCCGACGACATCTGCTTCTCGGTCCCGAAGATCTTCTTCGCCTACGGGTTCGGGAATTCGTTCACCTTCCCGTTCTCCGTCGGCGCGACCACGCTGCTCATGCCGGGCCAGCCGCGACCGGATGCCGTGCTCGACATGATCGAGCGTTTCAGGCCAACCGTGCTGTTCGGTCTGCCCACGCTCTACACGGCACTCGCGCGCGCGCCCGGGGTCGGCACCCGGGATCTCAGCTCCCTGCGCCAGTCGATGTCGGCTGCCGAGACTCTGTCCGAAGAGATCTACAACGCCTGGAAGGCCCTCGCGGGACACGGCCCGACCGAAGGTCTCGGTTCCACGGAGGTTCTGCACATCTATCTGTCGAACCGGCTCGATCACCATCGTATCGGCGCGGCCGGTTTCCCCGTTCCCGGCTACGAGATCCGGTTGCTGGACAACGACGGTCATCCCGTCGCCGCGGGCGACGAGGGGGTGATGTGGGTTCGTGGCCATTCATCGGCGCCCGGCTACTGGAACCGCCCGGACAAGACGGCCGAGACCATGCGGGCAGACTGGATCTACACCGGAGACCGCTTCGTCGAGCAGGACGGCGAATTCGTG
>JAUIAI010000748.1 GCA_030425615.1 Gammaproteobacteria bacterium | reverse complement strand
CGGTGTGACAGCCAGCGCATGATCGTCTGGTTGCGGTTGAGCACCTGCTGGCGATAGATGCCCAGGTTCTGCCGGCGCTTGTCGGGTCCGCGGGTCACCACCAGCCCCCAGGTGATCAGCGGCGCCACGTCACCCGGCCAGCAGTGCTGGATCGGAATGTCGCCGAGGTCGACGTCGCCGCCCTCGATCACCCGGCTCTGACAGGCCGGCCGGGAGGCTTCGCGCGGTGCCATGTTCAGCACCTGTCTGAGGACCGGCCACTTGTCCCAGGCGTCCCGCAGGCCGCGCGGTGGCTCGGGTTCCTTCAGGTAGGCGAGCAGACGGCCGATTTCGCGCAGTGCGGCGGGATCGTCCTGGCCCATGGCCAGCGCGACCCGCCGGGTCGTGCCGAACAGATTCGCCAGAACAGGCATGGTCGCCTCCCGGCCGCCGACGGCGCGTGCGCGGGTGAGCAGGAGGGCCGGTCCGTGGGCGCGCAATACCCGATCCGCGAGGCCGGTGAGCTCGAATTCTAGGGATACAGGTGTATCGATTTGTTTCAGTTCACCGGACCTCGACAGCAGGTCTATGAATTCGCGCAAGTCGTTATATTGCAAATTGTTTCTCCCGCGGGGAGGGCTGGGTTCTGACTCAGGAATCGGACCGATTCTCCCACCCGTGCGTTTGACCCGGTCATCGGCCGCCCACTAAACTGCCGTTGCTAGGAGAAAACGGATCGATCCGGGTCGCGCCCGCGCGGGTTTGGCGACTGGTGCGGGTGACGGCAGCTCGATGCTGCCATTGCCCGATCGTCGGATGGGTGTAGGAGGACGGTCTTGCTGGAACGCGCAACGAAGCGGCTCGAAGTCACCGCTCGTCATCGGGGTCGCCCTGGTCGCTCCGAAGGCGAGGGCGTACGCCGTGTGCGTGTTGCGGAGGCGCCATGATCCGCCGCTACCCGATCAACCCCGCCCGCAAGCCGCTGCTGCTGCAGGCACCTCTCTGGATCGTCGTCGCGCTCGGCGGCATCGTGTTCACGCTGTCGGACGAGCCGGCGGCCTATTCCACTTCCGGGCGGATGGCCATCGGCGCGATCGGCGATTCCGCGCCGGGTGACGTGGTCGTCACGGCCGGGCAGGCACAGGGCCTGGACGAGGCCGACGACACCATCGAGCCGTTCGACCCCGCCGCGACGCCTGCCGCGCGCCTGGAGAGCTGGCCCGGGCTGCCGCCGTCGCTGACCGCACTTCCGATGCCCCCCGTGGACGCCCGCCTCGGTGCCGGTCTGCTGCGCGAGTCGATGCAGGCGACGCGCACGCTGCGTATGGCGGGCTCGGCGGCTGCCACGCTGGCGCTGGCCGACGAGCACCGGACGTCTTCCGGGAGCGTAGCGCCCGGCACGGCCGCGCCGGCCGGGGTGGCCTCGTCCGGGCGTTCGTCCGGGCCCGTGGACACGGAACCGGAGCAGCCCGTGGACGGCGCGGTCATCCTGCCGCCGGCGGCCGAAGACCGTGAACGCCTCATGGAGCGCACGGCAGACTTCCTCGCCCGGTACTACCGTCGTTCGCGTGCCAGGGTGGGCGTATACGTCCGGCACGCGTTCGAGGCAGGGGAGCAGATCGGCGTGGATCCGCTGCTGGTCAGCGCCATCATGTCCATCGAATCGAGCCTGAATCCCCGCGCGCACAGCCACAAGGGTGCAAAGGGGCTGATGCAGGTGCTGGTGGCCGTGCATCCCGAGAAGTTCGAGCCTTTCGGCGGTGTCGAGAACGCCTACGAGCCCCGGGTGAGCGTCATGGTCGGGACCCGCATTCTCTCGGACATGCTAGAGCGGACGGGCTCGGTGGAGGGCGCGTTGAAGCACTATGTCGGCGCCGCGAATCTGCGCTCCGACGGCGGCTATGGCGCCAAGGTGATCCGGATGCGCGACCGTATCTGGCATGCCGCCATGGGTCGCAAGGTGCCGGCGAAGATCGAACTCGCCGCCGCGACGCTGCGTGCGAACCTCGCCCAGAATCTCGCGGCCGGTGGTCTGCGCACGGCGAGCGCCGAAGATCCCACGACCCCGCAGACACGATTCGACTGAGGCGCTTCGCCCCCGGTCGGGCAGCCCCGCGGGTCGTTGCGCGCCTAACGGCCTCCTGCGGGGCCGGCCACGAATTCCGCGAGCCTCGATACCGCCGTTTCCAGGTTGTGCATGGAATTCGCGTAGCTGATGCGCACGAAGCGCTCGGGCTGGTTGGAGCCGAAATCGGCGCCCGGGACGATCGCCACGTACTGCTGTTCGAGAACCTCGCGCGCGAAGCGTTCGCTGTCGTCGCTGAAACGGCTGATGTCCGCATAGACGTAGAACGCGCCGTCGGGCACCACCGGGATCTCGAAACCGATCTCGCGCAGGGCGGGCACCAGGTAGTCGCGCCGCGCCTCGAAGGCCGCGCGGCGCTCGGCGTACACGGCCAGGCTGTCGGGTTCGAAACAGGCCAGCGCCGCGTGCTGGGCGAGCACGGACG
>JAUIAI010000747.1 GCA_030425615.1 Gammaproteobacteria bacterium | reverse complement strand
GATCCCGAGCTGGATCGCGATCGGGAACACCAGCGGCGCAACGATCACGAGCAGGCCCGACGGTTCCATGAACTGGCCGCCGATCAGCAGGATCACATTGACCACGACCAGGAAGGCGATCGGTCCGAGACCGGCACCGAGCATGAGTTCAGTGATGGCCTGCGGTATGCGTTCTTCGGTCAGAACATGCTTGAGGATCAGCGCGTTCGCGATGATGAACATCAGCATGATCGTCAGCTTGCCCGCGTCCAGGAGCGCACGACGATTGTCGCCGTGGAACCAGCACTGCACGAGGCTCAGGGGCCGGGCCAGCACGATCAGGACGTGGCGCAGTACCAGCGAGTAGGCCAGCCAGGCCAGCGCGCCGACCACACGGGCCGTACCGGTCCGTGAAAGCAGGTGCTCGACCCGGGCGTCCAGCGCGGCCACGGGCCGTACCGAAGCCGGGTCGACCTTCGCGAGCGGCCCCATGTCCCGGTAGACGAAGTTCGCCACCAGGAACGCGTAGACCGCGGCCACGGCTGCGGCTTCGGTCGGCGTGAAGATGCCGCCGTAGATGCCTCCGAGGATGATCACGATGAGGAACAGACCCCAGGCCGCCTCGAACACGGCGGTTCCGACCTCGCCCCAGCCGTTCCAGGGCTGGGAAGGCAGTCCGCGCACCCGTGCGTAGACGAACACGCCCAGGATCAGCAGCAGACCCGCCACCAGCCCGGGGATCACGCCGCCGAGGAACATCCGGCCCACAGAGACGTCGGTCGCGGCCGAATAGACGACCATGACGATGGAGGGAGGAATCAGGATGCCCAGCGTCCCCGCGTTGCAGATCAGCCCCGCGGCGAACTCCTTCGTGTACCCGGCCCGCACCATGCCGGCGATCACGATCGAGCCGATCGCCACCACCGTCGCGGGCGAGGAACCCGACAAGGCGGCGAACATCATGCAGGCCACCACGCTGGCCACGGCCAGTCCACCGCGAAAGTGCCCTACCAGCGCGATGGCGAACCGGATGATGCGCTGGGCCACTCCGCCGGTCGACATGAACGTCGAGGCGAGAACGAAAAACGGAATCGCGAGCAGCGTGTAGTGCCCGTCGAACGCGGCGAACAAGGTCTGCGCGATGGAACCCAGCGAGGCATCGGAGTGCCAGAGCAGGAAGATGATGCTGGACAGCCCGAGCGCGATCGCGATCGGCACGCCCAGCAGCATCAGGCCGATGACGAGCCCGAAGAGAATCGCAGCGGCCATGGCTCAGCCCTCCTTCCGGGTGCCTGGCGCGACGTCGGCCGCGGCTGCGGCCTCGGCCACCGCGGTCTCAGCCTCGTGGGCGGCGATGAGCAGCGTCTGTCGTCCGTCGACGATCCGCCAGGTGGCCTGCAAGAACCTGAACAGCAACAGTGCCATGCCCAGCGGCAGGCAGAAGTAAGGGATGAAGCGCGGCAGCTTCTCGTAGCGCTCGCCTTCGTTGAACCAGTCGGAGAGGAACTGGAACATTTCGGGGACCGGCACGTCGTTCACCTCCATGAAGGTGCGACGGGTGGCGAACGGCCACCAGTAGTCCCAGGCTCCCTTCAGCAACAGCACGCAGAACGCCAGACAGGCGAGCGCGGCCAGCAGGGTCACGATGCGCCGCAGCTTCACGGGCAGTGCGTTCACGAGAACGTCAATCCCGATGTGCAGGTTGTGCTTGACCCCGTACGACGCGCCGATCAGCACGAGCCAGGCGAACAGGAAGACGGTGGCTTCCAGCGCCCAGAGAATGTTGCTGTTGAAGACGTAACGCGCGATCACGTTCGCGAACGTGATGAGCGTCATCGCACCGAGCAGCACGGCGATGAACGTCTCCTCGATCAAATCGCTCCAGTGCGCGCGCGCGGGCGTAACCGTCGCTTGCTGCATCTCCCCTTCCCCCTTGGCCCCTGCGGCGAGGCCTGATCCCCGGCTGCTCCCCGGTCGCGTCCCGCGATCACTTCGCGGGACGCGCCCCGGGGGCGCAGGGTCTTACCCGAAAGAACCCGACCGGGCTCAGTCGTTGGCGGCTTGCGCGGCCTGGATCAGATCGGCGCCGATCTCGCCTTCGAACTTCGCCCAGACCGGTTTCATCGCGGCGACCCAGGCCTTGCGTTGATCGGGCGTGAGTTCACGGATCGTGCCGCCTGCGTCGACGATGGCCTGACGGGCTTCGGCGTTGACCTGCGACGACACGGCGTTACGCTGATCCGTGACTTCCTTGAGGATCGTGGCCAGTTGGTCGCGGACGCCGGCATCCAGGCCTTCCCACCATTCCGTGGACACGACGACCAGGTAGTCGATGACGCCGTGGTTGGTTTCCGTGACACCGTCCTGCACCTCGAAGAACTTCTGACCGTAGATGTTCGACCAGGTGTTCTCCTGCCCGTCGACCACCTTGGTCTGGAGGGCACCGTACACCTCGCTGAAGGCCATCTTCTGCGGATTCGCCCCGAGCGTCTGGAACTGGGCGACCAGCACCTCCGAAGGCTGGA
>JAUIAI010000746.1 GCA_030425615.1 Gammaproteobacteria bacterium | reverse complement strand
TAGACCACGAGGGTATCGGCATCTCCGCCGTTGGTGATCCACATCTTGGAGCCGTTCAGGACGTACACGTCACCACGCCGCTGCGCCTTGAGCTTCATGGAGACGACGTCCGAGCCGGCATTCGGTTCCGACATCGCCAGCGCGCCGACGCGCTCACCGGACACCAGCCCGGGCAGGTACTTCTCCTTCTGCGCGTCGGTGCCGTTGCGGTTGATCTGGTTGATGCAGAGGTTCGAATGCGCACCGTACGAGAGCCCGACGGCCGCCGAAGCACGCGAGATCTCCTCCATGGCGACGATGTGAGCGAGATAGCCCATCGCCGCGCCGCCATGATCCTCGCCGATGGTCATGCCATGCACACCCAGCTCGCCCAGCTTGCGCCAGAGATCCGCCGGGAACCGGTTGTCCCGGTCGATGTCGGCCGCACGCGGTGTGATTTCTCGGGCGGCGAACTGCGCGACGGCCTCGCGCAGGGCTTCGATGTCCTCGCCGAGTCCCATGTCCATCGTGGGGATCTGCATATCCTTCTCCAGGATCGGTCGGATTCCGCCGGGGCCGCAGGATCGCGGCTCGCCGCCGTCCGACGGTCCCGACGGATCAGCGCTCCGGCGGGTCGTCGGACGGCGTACCGGGTCAGTCGATTCGTGCGACGCGCCGGCCGATGACCGTGCCCGCCTTGAGTTGGTCCAGCACCTCCGAGACCTGCTCCAGCGGCACCGTTTCCACGGGGATCGCCTTGAGTTTGCCGCTGCGAGCCAGCTCGACCACCTCGCGAAGTTCCGGCAGCGAACCGACGTAGGATCCCTGGATCGCCATGGCGCGCTGTGCCAGCGCCACGAGCGAAACCGTGATCTCGCCGCCGTACAGGCCCACCAGGACGTACCGGCCGCCCTTGCGTAGTACGGCCTGACCGAGCTGCGCGGTCTGGGTCAGGCCGACCAGATCGACCGCACCGACCACCCCGCCCTCCAGGGCTCCCAGCGTCTTCACCGCTTCCGGATCCGAGGGGTCGACCGTGACCGAGGCGCCCATCTCACGGGCGGCGTCGAACTTCCGTGCATCGACGTCGGCCACGGCGATGTTCTCGTGCCCCAGTGCCCGCAGCATACCGATGGCCATCAGGCCGAGCCCGCCGGCCCCCAGGACCAGGACCCAGTCGCGGGGCGTGCTCGGGGCGAGCTTGCGAACCGCGCTGTACGTGGTCAGCCCGGAGCAGGCCAGGATCGGCGCATAAGTGGGCTCGATGCCGCTGGCGTCGATCAGGTAGCGCGGGTGGGGCACGATGAGGTGATCGGCGTACCCGCCATTGCGCTGGATACCCAGGTACTGGGGCTGCATGCACCAGTTGTCCATGCCTTCCGCGCAACGCGCGCACTTGCCGCAGCCGGTCCAGGGGTAGACGAGGACGTCCTTGCCGACCGGAACCTCGCCGGCCTCAGGGCCCGCCGACACGACGGTGCCGAACGGTTCGTGCCCCATGATCCGTGGCACGTTCATGCCGCGCTCGGTCATGTGGAACTTCTTGCCCCCACCCATGTCGAAATAGCCGTCGCGGATGTGGACGTCGCTGTGGCAGATGCCACAGTAACGAACGCGCACCAGCACTTCGGTGCCCGTGGGGGTCGGGGTGTCACGCAGCGCCTTCTGCAGCGGCCTGCCCCACTCGGTGACGTCATAGCTCAGCATGGGTTCGGGTCTCCAATCGATGGTGATGTCTGAATCGGGCGATACTTTAGCAGCCCGACAACGAGAGCACCCGCAGGGAGACGCCCGACATGAACATCCAATTCACCCCCGACACCGTCGCAGTGGTCACGGGCGCCAGCAAGGGCATCGGCCTGGCTTGCGCGAAGGTACTCGACGCCTGCGGCGCCAGGGTCGTCATGGTCTCGCGCGACGCACGGCGACTCGAGTCCGCCAGGGCCGAACTCGACGCCGGACGCGGCCGCGCCATTGCGATGGACGCCGACCTGTCGGACGGAGCGGCCGCCGAGAACCTGGTCGAACGAATCGAGCGTGAGATCGGCCCGATCTCGGTCCTGGTGAACTCGGCCGGCGCGGCACGCCGCTTCGCCGTCGATGAACTGGGTCCGGAGGCCTTCGCGCAGGGCATCTCCGCGAAGTACCTGCCGGGCGTACACATGATGACGCCGGTGGCGCGCCTCATGGCCGGTCGCGGAGCAGGCAGCATCGTGAACATCATCGGCCAGGGGGGAAAACAGGCCGGCGTCCTGCACATTGCCGGCGGCGCCGCCAACGCCGCCCTGATGCTCGCCACGGTCGGTTTCGCGCGGGCTTATGCCGACAAGGGCATACGCATCAACGCGATCAACCCGGGCCTGACGCGCACCACCCGGGTAACCGAAGGACTCGAGGCGGCCTCGCGCGCGACCGGTCAGCCCATCGACAGGCTGCTCGCGGAAGCCGAGGCCGCGATTCCCATGGGACGTATGGCCGAACCGGAGGAGATCGCGAACCTGACGGCCTTCCTGGCCAGTGATCTGGC
>JAUIAI010000745.1 GCA_030425615.1 Gammaproteobacteria bacterium | reverse complement strand
ATGGCCCCGTCACCGCATGACCCAGAAACGTATCAAAGACCGAGTAGGTGTTGAGGTCGTACATCACCTTGTTCGAGCGGCTCAGCAACCCCGAGGTTCTCAGAACCGGCCGCTCCACACCCTCCGGCAGGTCATCGGTGAAATAGGCCTGCGCATAGGGATGCCAGGTAATCGTCAGCGGACAGCACTCGGCTGCCGGGGTTACCGGCTCGGCGGCGAGGGCAACCCCACCGGCCAGAGCCGATCCGAGCCAGAACCCGAGCAACAGAGTACGGTAGCGCATGATTTCCCCGGCCTCACAGGCGGTAGGCGTTCTCGCGATACTGCAACACCATCCGGCGAGCGTTGAAGAACGACCCGTTCAGCGAGATCGACGACCGCATCACCTGTGCGTATCCCGACGGGCGACCGTAGAAGAGCGGTAGGATGAGGCGTTCCAGCTTGTCGTAGAGCGCCTCGCTCTCGCGGACGATGTCGCCCTCGCCTCCCCACGTCTCACCGATCGACCAACCCGTCACGCCTTCGACGTGGCCCTCGATCCACCAGCCGTCGAGAACGCTCAGGCTCGGCACGCCATTGATGGCCGCCTTCATACCGCTGGTCCCGGATGCCTCCTGCGGCTTTTGCGGTGTGTTCAGCCAGAGGTCGACACCGGAGATCAGGAAGCTGGCGATCTCCATGTCGTAGTTCTCGAGGTAGACGAGCGATACCGAGTCGCGCAGCGCCTCTGCGGCTTCGAACACGCGACGGATCATCGCCTTGCCCTCGGCGTCACGCGGATGGGCCTTGCCGGCGTACACGAGTTGCAGCGGTCCAACCTGGTTGGCGATCGAGCGCAGACGGTCGAGATCGTGGAAGATGAGATCGGCACGCTTGTACGTTGCCGCACGCCGCGCATAGCCGATCGTCATCGCGTTCGGGTCGAGACGACGGCCGGTACGGCCGTAAATCGCCGCCACCAGATCGTTCTTGCACGCTTCGTGGGCGTAGCGGATGTCTTCGAGAGGGATGCTCACCGCATAGCGGAGGTTTTGCACGTCCGCCCGCCAGCGCGGGATGAACTTGTCGAACAGATCCTGGAAGGGCTTCGAAGTCCAGGTCGGAACGTGCACGCCGTTGGTGATCGACGCGATCGGGTACTTCGGGAACATCCCCCGTGAAACCTGGCCGTGTCGCATCGCGACGCCGTTGACGTATCGCGAGAAGGACAGTGCCAAATACGTCATGTTCAGGGTGTGGTCGACGCAGCAACCGAGCGCGTGCAGTCCGTCGGCGCGCTCGCTGCCGAGAATCTCCGACACCAGGTCGAGGGGAAACTGATCGTGTCCAGCGGGAACCGGCGTATGCGTCGTGAAGACGCAACGCTCGCGCACCGCTTCGTGATCGGCGGGGCCGACGGACTGGAGACCGCGGCCGCCCACCTGCTCTTCGAGCAGGGCGACCGTGAGCAGGGCCGAGTGGCCCTCGTTCATGTGGAACGCGCGCACGTTCGCGTACCCGAGGGCACGCAGCATCGCGACACCACCGATGCCGAGGATCACCTCCTGGCACAGGCGATAGCGGGAATCTCCGCCGTACAGGTAGTCGGTCAGGGACCGACCGACGGGAGAGTTCTCGGGCAGGTCGGTGTCGAGGAAATACACGGGAAGTTCGTCACCGTGGTACCCCTTGAGAAGATATCGCCAACAGCGCACCGCGACCTCTTCGCCGTCGATGCGAACGCGGACGCGATCGGGCATCTCGTCGAAGTGGGCGCTCGGCATCCACTCCGTCGGGCTCTCGACTTGATCGCCGTTCGCCTGCAGGCGCTGTGTGAAGTAGCCCTTGCGATGCAACAGGGTGATGCCGACCATCGGCAACCCGAGGTCGGCGGCGGCTTTCAAGGTGTCCCCGGCGAGAACGCCGAGGCCACCGCTATATGTAGGAATCGAGGCGTCGAGCCCGATCTCCATCGAGAAATATGCAACTGCCGTACGAGCCTGAGCTCCTTCCATCGAACAACCGATCCTTCCTCTTCCCCGACCCGTCCCCTTCGACGAGCGCCGCCCGCGCCCCGGCGCCGACGGAATGCAAAGCATCCATCATTTCCGGAAAGTTGCAAATTCTACGTGAAGCCGGAACCGACCGCATCGCTCAGCGCAGATCGACAACCTCCCCGAGCTCGGGGACCGTCACGTCGTAGCCGAGCTTCGATTCGATTCGCTGGCGAAGCGCGTCCGCCGCCACTGGCTCGCCATGCACGAGGAAGACCTCCTCCGGAGGTTTCGTACAGGAACCCACCCAGCTGACGAGATCATCGCGATCGGCGTGTGCCGAGAACGCATCGAGGTGCAGCACTTCCGCCCGGATCGGCACGTAGGTCCCGTGGATCTTGATCTCGGCCGCACCGCGCTGAAGCGCCTCTCCACGTGTACCCGCTGCCTGGAAACCCGGAAGCAGAATCGCGTTGCGCGGATCCGGCGCGAACTCCTTCATGTGGTGCAGGATACGTCCCCCCGTCAGCATGC
>JAUIAI010000744.1 GCA_030425615.1 Gammaproteobacteria bacterium | reverse complement strand
AATGTCCGCCGCCCGCGGATCTGTTCAAAGACCCGTGGCACGCCGGAAACGGGCGCGAACGCCCGGTAACGAAACTTGGATTCGGACAAGCCTCTGTAAACGTTCAAACGGGACGAACGTCGAGAACGTAGACACGAATGCATCCACGCCTGACGCCCCCGTAGACGACGCTTCCGAAGCTCGATGGCCCGTTGGGGCCCTGGCGGCACTCGTTCGCGGTGACTCGGCATGTTCCGGCCCGCGGTTGCCTGCGCATGAATGGCTCGCTCGAAGCGAAACTGAGGGATAGCCTGACAGTATATCAGATTGACCGACGACTCGCCAGCAGCTGTTGGTAAAGGGCCCGGCTTTCGGGATCCGCCAGCCCTTCCGCGGCCAGATCCTCAGCCGCCCGTCTCAGCGCCCGATCCGCCAGACGGTGCATCGCCGCCTCGAATTCGCTGCGCGCCTCTTCGGCACCGAGAAGAGGCACCCCGCCCCATTGTTCCGCGAGATCACGCGAAGCCTCGGCCGCCGGTCCGGACAGCGATTCGGGCATGCGCTCGAGACAGGCACCGGCGCCGAACCCCTCGCCGACCTCCGCCAGGGCGGCGAACCACTCGCGCAGAGCCGGCTCCAGCAGCGCATCGGCATCGTCACGGGCCAGAACCTCGCGCGCGAGCACGGGGTGACAGAGCGCGAGTAACCGCAATCGCCTCTCGAGGCTCGGACGCCCCGCCCGGGGGCGCACCGGGCGGCGCCGCTGACCTTCGTCCGTACGTCTGCCCGGACCGCCGGCCCCGCCCGCGGACGCCCCGCGCCCCGGCCTGCGTTCCGGCGGGCCCGCCCGGCTGTCGGACGCGGCCGGACCGTCTCCGCGCGACGCGGGGCCCCCCTGGCCGCGACCGTGGGCGGCCTCCTCCGCGGCCAGATAGCGCTCGAGCTCCGACAGACCGACGCCGGTGCGGTCGGAGACCGCATGGCAGAGCTGCATCCTGAGGGCTTCGGCGCGCACGCGGTTCAACAGTGGCCGGGCGGCGGCCAGATAGGCGGCACGCCCCTCGGGTGTGGTCAGATCGCGCGATACGGCGAGCGAATCGAGCAGGAAGGAAGACAGCGGCGTCGCCGAGCCGATCAGGGCGCGCAGACCTGCCTCGCCCTGCCCGCGCACATAGCTGTCGGGATCCTCGCCCTCCGGAAAGAACAGGAAATCCACCCGCGAGGTATCGCCGAGCATCGGCAGGCAGGCCTCGAGGGCACGCCAGGCCGCCTTGCGGCCCGCTGCGTCGCCGTCGAATCCGAAAACGAGGTGATCGACCTGACGCAGCAGTTTGCGGACGTGATCCGGCGTGGTCGCGGTACCCAGCGTGGCCACGGCATTGTCCACGCCATGCTCGGCGAGCATGACCACGTCCATGTAGCCCTCCACGACGATCGCCTGGTTGCGTGCCCGCAGGCCCTGGCGGGACTCGTACAACCCGTAGAGTTCGTGGCCCTTGGAGAAGACCGGCGTCTCCGGAGAGTTGAGATACTTCGGCTCGCCGCGATCCAGAACCCGCGCACCGAATCCGATCACGGCCCCGCGCGCATTGCGAATCGGGAAGATGATGCGGTCACGAAAGCGGTCGTAGCGACGCCTGCGGCGTCCGCGCCCGCCGCCCGGGGACCGGTCGGCCGGCGCAGCCGTCCCGACGGGCACCGGAGCAGGCGCCTCGTCGAAAGCCGGCGCGTCGTCACCCGTCACGGCAGGTTCGTCATCGGGTGCCTGCACGAGCCCGGCCTCGACCCAGCGCGCGTCGTCGTAGTCGGCCGTCATGGCCTCGAGATTGCGCCAGCCGGGCGGTGCATAGCCGAGCGCGAATCGCTTGGCCGTGCGGCCGCTCAACCCCCGGCCCTTGAGATAGGCGATGGCCCGGTCGGAGTCCCTCAGCGTACGTTCGTAGAACCGCGCCGCCTGCTCGAGACTCGCCAGCAGTCCGGGCGCCTGACGCCGCGCCGCCTCGTCTGCCGCCCGCCCCGGCTCGCGCGGCACGACCATGCCGACCGACTGGGCGAGCGACTCGATCGCCTCGACATAGCCGAGCCCCTGGTAGGCCATGACGAAACCGATCGCCGAGCCGTGCGCCTGGCAGCCGAAGCAGTGATAGAACTGCTTGGCGGGGCTGACCGTGAAGGAGGGAGATTTCTCGTTGTGGAACGGGCAGAGGCCGAGCATGTTCGCACCGGCCTTGCGCAGTTTCACCACGCGGCCGACCACCTCGACGACGTCGAGCCGCGCGAGAAGATCCTGGATGAAGGCCTGGGGAATCATCCCCTAATGGTAGGCCCGGTCGGCGCCCGGGACGACGCGCCGGCCGGTATCAGGCGGACAGGCGGGCCCGGACGCGGGCAGCGAGCGCGGCCATGTCGGCCCGGCCGGCGAGCGACTGCTTGAGCAGCGCCATGACCTGACCCATCTGCGCCGGACCACTGGGCGAAACCGACGTGAACGCGGCATCGATCGCCGCCTCGATCTCGGCGTCGTCGGCCTGCCGGGG
>JAUIAI010000743.1 GCA_030425615.1 Gammaproteobacteria bacterium | reverse complement strand
GCCGGACGCGCCACCAGATAGGCACCCACGACCACCATGAGGATGCCCGCGATCTGTCGGCCGACCAGCGATTCGCCCAGCAGGAGAACCCCCATGAGCACGACCACGATGATGGTCACGCTGGAGAACGTATAGGCGACCGACAACGGCAACGAACGCAGCGCGATCAGCCAGAGCAGCATGCTGCCGACATAGGCCACGATCGCCGCGATCGTGAGCGGCTGCAGCAACTGCGCGATGAAGCCGCCGAGAAAGGAATCGCCCACGGCCGAGCCCGCATACCGCTGACTCGCGATCTTCAGCGATACCTGCGCGAACGCCGTCAGAACGACGCTGCCGAGCATGGCCAGGAAAGGCGTTGCGATCATGCGGAGACCGGCTCTTCGGCGTGGCTCATCCTCGGGGCGAGACCCTCGTGCGCGGGCATCGGGTCCACTCCCCCCGGTTCGGCGATCACGCACCCGGTCACACAGGAGCCGGCGAGTTCGCGCACGGTGTCCAGGGTCACGCGGTTGAACTCGTCCTGAGCATAGCGATCGTTCAGGAACGCGATCAGTTCGGCCAGTTCGTTGGCCACCGACCGTTCCATCGCGTCGAACGCGGCGCGCACGTACGCGACGAGTTCCGGACCCGGGGCACGACGTCCGCGCCCGATACCCGCATAGGGACGGCCCAGCGCCTCGATGTCCGCCGCGGAGAACAGATTGGCACCGTCGAAGACCGGGGCCCCGGCGGGCGCGAGGTCGAGAAGGGTCCGGACCTCTCGGCCGTACACGCCGTGGCCCACACAGAACATCACCACGTCGGCGCCGCCCAGCACCGCCGCCGCATCGTTGCTGAACACGTCTGCCAGCCCGGTGCGACGCAGGTTCTGATCGTCAGGCTTGACATACGGATCGTGCAGACGGACCTCGCAACCGTGCTCGCGCAGCAAGCCCGCCAGCGACAGTGTGGGCGAGTTGCGCGTGTCCTCGGAGTCGAACCGGTAGGCCACGCCCATCAGTGCCACCCGCTTTCGGGCGAGCGAGCCGAAGTGACGCTCCGCCAGAGCGATGCTGGCGGCCGGCGACTCGTCGTTGATCTGACGGGCGCGCAGGATCAGGCTGCCGGAGGTGTCGGCACCGGATTCGTTCCGACGCCACCACAGAAGAATGCCGTCCTTGGGCAGACAATGCCCGCCGACGCCGATGGAGGGCACGAGAATCGCCCCGCTGGGAACGGCCGTCGCGGACCCAGAAGCGGTGTCCGTCTGATGCATCGCCTTGTTGACGGCGTCACGCAGGGCGTAGAAATCGATATCGCGCTCGTCGCAATAGCGCACCAGCTCGGCCGCGAACGCGATACGCACGTCGCGATATGCGTTCTCCAGTGTCTTCACGACCTCGGCGGTCATGCTGTTCGTCTGGTGCAGCGCGCCTCGCGTGACGATGCGCGCGTAAATGCGGCGGATCAGCACAGGCGTGAGCGGGTGCAGTCCGGCGACGAGTTTGTCGGATGCGGCCACGCGCTCGACCAGACGGCCGGGCATGACCCGGTTCGGGCTGTTGCCGAGCAGGATGTCACGGCCTTCGACCAGCCCCGCGCGCTCGAAGCGCTCACGGACCACCGTGGCCATGCTCGACGGGGCCAGCGTCGATTCGAACACGATCACCGGAATGTTGCCCGGCGGGCGCTTGGCGAGTGCCGCGGCAAGGCCGTCGAGGGACTCGAACAACGGCCCGTAGTCGGGCCCGAAGCCGTCCTTGTCAGTCTGTACACTGACCAGCACCATGTCCGCGTCGGCCACGTCCTCGTAACGGTGCGTCGCACTGAGCACGCCTTCTGCGACGGCATCCGCGACCACGGCATCGAGGCCCGGTTCGACGCCGCCGATGACGCTTCGCCCGTTGTTGATGGCGTCGACCTTCCAACCGGAGGTGGGCGAGTCACGCTGCACGACAACCACCTTGGCCGGAGTGTCCTGGCCCTCGCGAATGCGCGCCTGTGCGAGCAGGGCGGCCATGGGCATGCCCACGATGCCTGGGCCGACGACCGCGATCTTGCGAACCGTCCAGTCGAAGTCTTGGGCGTTGTTGAAGCTCAGAGGCATGGCGAGTCTCTCGGTCAGGAATAGCGAAGTTGCCGGTCAGATCCCGGCGCCGCGGGTTCACTGGTGGGCAGTGCCGACGGCGCGGGCTACGGAATCTGGTCGCGCAGGCTGCGCGCCAGCCGGCGCTGAAGCTGGGCACCCGTGTGCTCGGCACTCGGGCGGACGTGGGTGGCCGGCAGCTCGGGCCGCCAGCGCGGCACCAGGCGATCCCGGTCGATGAAGGTGCGGTGCCAGAGTTCTACCTGCAGAGCACCCCAGAGCGAGCGTCCGAAGGTCTGCTCGTGATCGATCAGTCGCTCGATCTCGGCGGGGTCGTAGATGCCGCGCTGACGCGCTCGCGGCGAGAGCAGGATCTCGTGCACGAACGCACGCG
This sequence comes from Gammaproteobacteria bacterium, assembly GCA_030425615.1. Taxonomy (GTDB): domain Bacteria; phylum Pseudomonadota; class Gammaproteobacteria; order Burkholderiales; family Burkholderiaceae_E; genus JAUIAI01. The sequence continues at coordinate 60 of JAUIAI010000743.1, read as the reverse complement.
CCGGCCCGCGAATCCATTGCTGCAGCGGGACTGGGAAACCCATTTTGTCGGTTCGGTGAA
>JAUIAI010000742.1 GCA_030425615.1 Gammaproteobacteria bacterium | reverse complement strand
CGGAGATGGGGTCTGAGGACGTCCTCTTTGTCAAAGCTCTGGAGCAGGTTCAGGGAGATGAGCGAGACATCGTGCTGTTCTCCGTTGCCTTCTCCAAGCAGGCCAACGGCAAGATCCCCCTGAACTTCGGGCGCCTGTCGACGATGGGTGGAGAACGTCGACTCAACGTTGCGGTCACCCGAGCCCGGCGTCGCAACATCATGTTCTGCAGTTTCGACCCGCAGGAGCTCGAGGCTGAGCGCTCCTCCTATAGCGGAGTGAAGCACCTCAAGGAGTATCTGCTCTTCGCGAAGGGTGCCTCCGGTCCTGGTGAAGCTCCCGGATTAGGTGTGGGTGGTGTCATCCGGGACCGCCATCGTGATGAGATCGCGGAGGCTCTGCGCGACCGCGGCCTCCACGTGCGCACCGATGTAGGGATGTCGGACTTCCGCCTCGACCTCGTGCTCTCGTCGATGGACGATCCTGATGTTCCTGTTCTCCCGGTCCTGCTCGACGGTGAGTCATGGCGGCGCCGAACGACGGTCGGAGACCGGGAGGTGCTCCCCGTTCAGGTTCTCACCGGTCTCATGGGCTGGCCGCGAGTCGCCCGCATCTGGTGGCCCATGTGGGTTCAGAACAGAGCCGAGACTCTCGACGCGATCCTTGCGGAGTTTGCAGCGGCGGAGGACGCCCTCGCCGCGCAGTCGGCCAAACCGCCTGTCATGGTTCAGGAGGACGTGGACCTGGTCGCCGCCGCCCCGGTTGCCGCCGCCCCGATGAATGATCCTGTGTTCGAGCAGCCCTCTCCATTCGAGCCGACGCAAGCCGCTCCTGCGCCGGAGCCCGACACCCAGCCGGAGACCCAGCCGGAGGCTCGATTCGAACCGGTCGAACCTCCGCGGCACAAATCGAGTGGCGGCCAAGCGTCAGCCGATGGCTTAGATGGCCCGACCGGTCTGGCGGAGTACCGGATCTGGATTCGAGACTTCGACCGTTCCCTCGACGAACACAGTGATCGAGAACTCGATGACCTGCTCGTGGAGTGCGTGGAGTTTGAGGGCCCGATACTCGCTGAGGTGGCGTTCCGGAGAGTGGTTCGATCCTGCGGGGGTAGCAAACTCGGCTCCCGAGTTCGCGAGCGGCTCACCGCCTCGCTGACTCGATGTCTACGGGGCAAGCGCATCGCTCGACTTCAGGACTCAGTTCGTGATCCCCTGCAGCGCACCCTCTATGCACCGGGTTCGCGCACGGTCATTCCCCGGACGGCAGGGGACAGAGCCCTCGAAGATGTTCCGCGTTCCGAACTGCAGACGGTGATCAACATGTTTCCCGCCGGCCTCGATCGTGACGATCTTGGTGGCGACCGCCGCCAGCAGCTCGCGGTCGTGGCTGATGAACATCACCGTCTTCTGTGTGGCGACGAGCTGTTGCTCGAGCCACCGCTTCGCCGGGACGTCGAGGAAGTTGTCGGGCTCGTCGAGGACCAGGATGTCGAACTCGCTGCGCAGCAGCGCCTCGAGCGCCAGCCGCTTCTGCTCGCCGCCACTGAACGTGCGGAGAGGTCGGTCGGCGACGTCGTCGAACGACTCGCCGACGGCGCGTTGCACGCACTCGTCCCAGAGCACCTCCTGCTCGTAACCGCCCGCGTCACCCCAGGCGCTGAGGGCATCGGCGTACCGCATCGGATCGGTGTCGAGGACCTGCTCGGCCTCGCCCAGGCGCGCCGCGGCCGCCCGGATCCGTGCGGGCGCGATCGACAGCAACAGCTCGCGCACGTCGCGCGCCGCGTGGTCCGCCGTGCCGACGAGCTGGTGCATCACCCCGATCTGTCCGTCGACGCTGACCGTGCCGGCACTGGCCGTCACGTCGCCGACGACGATGCCGAGCAGCGTCGACTTCCCGGCGCCGTTGGCACCGACCAGCGCCACCCGGTCGCCGTTGCCGACCGAGAACGACACGTCGCGGAACAGCTCGTCGCCGCCCGGCACGCGCCACGCCAGCTTGCTCACGGCGATCGCTCCCATCGGCGCAACGCTACGACGGCGCGCCGGCCGATCCGTCGACGGTTTCGGCTCCCGCCCGCCGGCGACGACCCACTCTCGTCAGGAGCCGGCCCGCCCCGCAGTCCCCGAGATCCGGAGAACCCGTGGGGGTGAGGGTCGCGAGGGCCGAGCGCCGGATCAGTCGGGCGGAACCGTGGCGGCGCGCTCGGCGGCGGCGAGGATGTCGCGGACGGGCCGACCGGTCGCCTCGGCGGCGCGCACCGCGTCGTCGAACTCGACCTTGACCCGACCTGCGGCGAGCTTCACCGCGATGCGGTGGCCGTCGACCTCGACGAACGCCTCCTCGCGCCGCTGTGGCCAGCGACGCAGGGTGACGGCGCGCACGCCGAGCGATCCGGTCTCGGCGAGCAACGTGGCGCGGATCGTCGCCGACGTGGCCGGCGCGCACAGCGCCGACACCGTGAACGCCGGGCGGCCCTTCTTCATCACGATCGGCGTCGCCCACGCGTCGTGCGCCCCCTCGGCGAGCAGCCGGGCGATCGTGTGG
>JAUIAI010000741.1 GCA_030425615.1 Gammaproteobacteria bacterium | reverse complement strand
GCCGAGGTCTTTACCCACATGGGCGGGGAAGGCGCGTCCTGGATCGGCATCGCGCCCTTCACCGACATGAATCACATCTTCCAGAATGTCGGCGACGGCACCTATTACCATTCCGGCATCATGGCGATCCGCGCCTGCGTCGCCGCCGGTGTCAACATCACTTACAAGATCCTGTTCAATGACGCGGTGGCCATGACCGGGGGCCAGCCGGTCGACGGGCCGGTCACGGTGGCCGGCATTGCGCATTCGGCCCGCGCCGAGGGCGTGCAGCGCATCGCGGTGGTCAGCGACCGGCCCGAGCGTCGCCTGGCCGTGCAACTGCCCACCGGGGCCACGCTGCACCACCGGCGCGAACTGGACATGGTGCAGCGTGAGTTGCGCGAGGTTCCGGGTGTGAGCGTGCTGATCTACGCCCAGCCGTGCGCAACGGAGCTGCGGCGCAAGCGCAAGCGCGGCAAGGCGCCCGCGGCCACCGAGCACGTGGTGATCAATCCGCTGGTCTGCGAGGGCTGTGGTGACTGCTCGGTGGCCTCCAACTGTCTGAGCGTGGAGCCGCTCGAGACCCCGCTCGGGCGCAAGCGCCGCATCAATGCCTCCACCTGCAATCACGACATGAGCTGCCTGGAGGGCTTCTGCCCGAGCTTCGTGACCGTGCAGGGGACGCCGCGCAAGCCGGCCCCCATGACCGGCCTGGGCGACCCGCTCGCCGAGGCGGGACGGCTGCCTGCGCCGGCGTTGCCGGAACTCGACGAGCCCTACGGCCTGCTGGTCACGGGCGTCGGCGGCACGGGTGTGATCACCGTGGGGGCGATCATCGCCATGGCCGCCCATCTGCAGGGGCTGGGCGCAACCGTTCTGGATTTCACCGGATTCGCGCAGAAGTTCGGGCCCGTCCTGAGCTACCTGAAGCTCGCCCGTTCGCCGGACGCGCTGCACGCGGTGCGGATCGACACCGGCGCGGCCGACGCGCTCATCGCCTGCGACGCGGTGGTTGCCACGAGCGAACAGGCCAACCGCTGCCTCCGCGCCGGCACGCGCACGGTTCTCAACGAGGCGGCCATGCCGACCGGCGCGATCGTGCGCGAGCGCGATGCCTCACTGCACATTCCCGAGCGGGCGGCCGCCCTGGCCGCGCGCGTGCAGCAGGATCCGCTGCCGACGATCGATGCGAACCGGCTGGCGCGCGTGCTGCTCGGCGATACCGTCTACGCGAACATGCTGATGCTCGGTTATGCCTGGCAGTACGGCCTTGTGCCCCTGACGCGCGAGGCGATCGAGCAGGCGATCCGTCTGAACGGTGTGCAGATCGAGCGCAATCTGCAGGCGTTCGCGTGGGGTCGGCTCGCTGCGAATCCGTCGGCGCAGCTCAGAGCGGTGATGGCCGGCGGTGAGCCGTCCGCGCCCACGCTGGATGCGATGATCGAGACCCGCGCACGATTCCTCGCCGACTATCAGGACGAGGCCTGGGCCGATCGCTACCGGCGTCTCGTGGCGCGGGTTCGCGAGGCCGAAGCGCCGCTGGGCGGCGAGGCGCTGACGCGCGCCGTGGCGCAGGGGCATTTCCGGTTGATGGCCCTGAAAGACGAGTACGAGGTGGCCCGCCTACACCTGCATCCCGAGTTCGTGGCCGAGCTGGAGGCGCGCTTCGAACCCGGATACCGTGTTACCCATCATCTGGCACCGCCGGGGCTCACCCGTGGCACCGATTCGCGCGGGCGTCCGGCCAAGCGGCGCTTCGGGCCGTGGGTGCGCACGCTGTTCGCGCCCATGGCGCGGGCCCGTCGCCTGCGCGGAGGGGCCTGGGACCTCACCCGGTTCGGCGCCGAGCGACAGCGGGAGCGGGCGATGGTGGACTGGCACGAAACCCGGGTGCAGGGCTGGATCGCCGACCTCGACGCGGACAACTACCAGGAGCGGATCCGTCAGGCCCGGAGCATCGACGAGATCCGCGGGTTCGGGCCGGTACGCGAGGCGGCGGCCAGACGCGTCATCGGCGCCCACTCACCGAAGACAACGGTTCGAACGTGACCGCGCAAATCGTCTACCCTTTCCCGAGGAGGATGCGCCCATGAGCCTGAAACAGATGTCGATGCGCAACAAGATCCTGTGGGCGGTCGGCGTGCTGGCGATCGCCGCAGGGGTGGCCGTCACCGACATCGACGAGACCGAGGGGCCGGCGCCGTCGGCGAGCGTGCCGGTACAGGTGGAGTCCGCGGCTTCCGGTGCCGCGAGCGGGCCGGCGCAGGCGGGGGGCGGATCAGGCCGGACCCCGGCCGCGCAGGCGGAGAGCGGGGCGGGGACGCCGATGCGCCCCGCGGCCGCGGCGTTGACAAGCGCGCGCGAGGTCACCGTCTACGACCGCGGTCTCGGCATGCCGACCTCCACGATGCGCATACCGGCTGGCTGGGACTTCCAGCACGATGTGGCCTTCGACCCGTCTGCCGGTCGCTTCACGAGTTTCAAGATGGTGACCGTCGGCCCGCGCAACCAGTACATCCGCTCCTACCTGGGCAATTTCCCGTATGGCAGC
>JAUIAI010000740.1 GCA_030425615.1 Gammaproteobacteria bacterium | reverse complement strand
GGATCATTCCTTCCCAGACCAGCAACTCCTGGCGGCTGAAGCCGAGGGAGTCGAAATCGCGCACCAGGACGTCCGGATCGAAGATCCGCATCACGAGCTTCTCGCCGAAGGCGGTCGGCAAGGTGGCCAGGCGCAGCTCGATCTCGCGCCCGTCGCCCATTCGTGTCTTGATGCGACCGTCCTGAGGGCGACGTTTCTCGACGACGTCCATCCGTCCGAGCAGCTTGATCCGGCTGGTCATCGCCAGCATCACGGTCGGCGGAACCTGGTAGACGTGATGGAGAACCCCGTCGATCCGGAAGCGGATGGTGCCCATGTCGCGCCGCGGCTCCAAATGGATGTCGCTGGCGCGCTGCTCGAACGCATACTCCCAGAGCCAGTCGACGATCGTGACCACGTGCGCGTCGTTGGCGTCCAGGTTACGCCCGCTTCGGCCCAGTTCGACCAGCTGCTCGAAATTGCTGTGCACCGGCCGCTGACCGGACTCCCCGCCGGCCGTGCGCACCGAACGGGCCAGGCTGTAGAACTCGACGGCGTAGCGCGCGATGTCCACCGGGTCCGCCAGAACGCGCTCGACGCGCTTGCCGATCGAGCGCTCGATCTCGTCGACCCATCCGGTCAGGAACGGCTCCGAGGTCGCGATCGTCACCTGATGCGCATCCAGCGCGAGCGGCAGGATGCGGTGCCGGGACGCGTACTGGCTGGGAACGACCTCTGCCACCCGCGACAGATCGACCCGCAACGGGTCGATGCGCATCACTCTCAGACCGCACCGACGGCCCAGCCATTCGAGCAGACGCGCCTTGTCCAGCGGCTTGCCGTCGTCCGCGGCGGTCAGCCGTCGAGAGTCCAGCCACACCACCGGATGTCCGGGGTTGCTGGTCATCGCGATCGATTCCTCGAGCCCGGCCCGTTGGCCGGCATCGACGAGGCCGTCGGCGATCAGTGCCGGCAACAGTTGCTCGAGACGCAGCGGCTTTCCGGGCTCACCCGGCGCGAGGGGACTGGAAGTCATTCGCGCACGGTAGCAGCATGCACCCGGATCGCACAGGCCGGCATGTCGGCCGGCACCTGCGCCCGCCAGGCGGCTACCACCGCCCCGCCGTCCCGGCACGGCCGCGGTGCCTTCGGCCATCCGAAGCCGAGCCTTCCCCGGCCGAACGGCCCGCCGGGAAAACGGGCCGCTGAGCCCCCGATCCGACGGCCGGTTATGATTCCGGATTCGGTGGCGGCCGACACCCGACCGGAACACCCGGCGCTCGCGTCGCATCGGGCCGCCGCGCCCTCCGCTTCGACCCCCGACCATCATGATCCAACGACCCGACGAGTACCAGGACCTCCGTGACGCGGTGCGTGCGCTCTGCGCCCAGTTCGAACCGGAGTATTTCCAGAGAAAGGACGAAGAACGAGCCTATCCAGCCGAGTTCGTCGATGCCCTGACCGAAGCCGGCTGGATGGCCGCTTTGATCCCCCAGGAATACGGGGGTTCGGGCCTTGGTCTCACCGAAGCGTCGGTCATCATGGAAGAAATCAACCGGGCCGGCGGGAATTCTGGTGCGTGTCACGGCCAGATGTACAACATGGGCACGCTGCTGCGTCACGGCTCGGATGCGCAGAAGCAGCGCTATCTGCCCGAGATCGCGGCGGGAAGACTCCGGCTTCAGTCTATGGCGGTGACCGAACCGACCACGGGAACCGACACCACCAAACTCAAGACCACGGCGACCCGGGAAGGTGATCACTACCGCGTCAACGGCCAGAAGGTCTGGATCTCGCGCATCCAGCACTCCGACCTGATGATCCTGCTGGCCCGCACGACGCCCATCGACCAGGTCGCGCGCAAGGCCGACGGCCTGTCGGTGTTCATCGTCGACCTGCACGAAGCCATCGGCAACGGCATGACCGTGCGCCCGATTCGAAACATGGTCAATCACGAGACCAACGAGGTCTTCTTCGAGGATCTCAGGATTCCCGCCGAGAACCTGATCGGTGAAGAAGGCAAGGGCTTCCGGTACATCCTCACCGGATTGAACGCGGAGCGCGTTCTCATCGCGGCCGAGTGCATCGGCGACGGCTACTGGTTCATCGACAAGGTCTGCGGCTACTCGCGCGACCGGGAAGTCTTCGGGCGCCCGATTGCGCAGAACCAGGGCGTGCAGTTCCCCATCGCCCGCGCTTATGCCCAGCTCGAGGCGGCCGAGCTCATGGCGCGGAAGGCAGCCGCCCTCTTCGATGCCGGGCTCCCCTGCGGCCCCGAGGCCAACATGGCGAAGCTGCTCACCAGCGAGGCCGCCTGGGCCGCCGGCGAGGCCTGCTTCTCGACCTTCGGCGGCTTCGCCTTCGCCCGCGAATATGACATCGAGCGCAAGTGGCGGGAATGCCGCCTGTTCCAGACCGCCCCCATCTCGACCAACATGATCCTCGCCTTCATCGCCCAGAACGTCCTGGGCCTGCCCCGCAGCTATTGAGGACCACCATGACCAGCGACCCCAAGCGGTGGATCGGCCGGACGGCGGAGGCGAAGGACGTGCTGCACGCCGAG
>JAUIAI010000739.1 GCA_030425615.1 Gammaproteobacteria bacterium | reverse complement strand
ATGCTCGTCATGATCCCGGTAACGCTCGAAGTCACATCGACCACCTCGCGCATCGCGTCGCCCGCCTTGTCCACGAGCTCGCTGCCATGGTCGATCCGCTGAACGCTGCTTGAAATCAGATCGCTGATCTCCGCTGCGGCCTTGCTGGAGCGCTGGGCGAGGTTGCGCACCTCACTGGCGACCACGGCGAATCCCCTGCCCTGTTCGCCGGCCCGGGCCGCCTCGACGGCGGCATTCAAAGCCAGAATGTTCGTCTGGAACGCGATGCCGTCGATCACGGAGATGATCGCGCTGACCTTGGCCGAACTCTCGTGGATCTCGCGCATCGTCGCGACGACCTCACTCACGACCTCGCCTCCGTTGACGACCACGTCGTTGGCCGTGGACGCGAGCTCGTTGGCTCGGACCGCATCCTGCGCGCTGGCCTGGACCCGCTCGACCAACTGCTGGAGGGCTGAAACCGACTGCTCGAGCGTCGAGGCCTCTTCTTCCGTGCGCTGGCTCAGACTGGCATTGGCCTCGGCGATTTCCTCCGATGCAGCGGCGACGCTCTGCGCCGAACGCCGCACACCGCCAACCACGCCGAGCAGGCTCTCCTGCATGTCTCGAATGGCCACGAGCAGGCTTTCGGGTCTGGCGCCGGCCGTATGAATGGCCTTTGTCAGATCGCCGGTGGCGATGGCCCTCATGATGGCAGAGGCCTCCACGGGCTCCATGCCGAGCGCCCCGACGATCCTGGCACTCACCCAGAGCGCGATGCCGATGGCGCCAAGCGCCGTGGCCACGAGGACACCGAGCAAGACGAGCATCAGGCGATCGGACTCGCTCGCGATCGTACGCGAGACGGTACTGGTCTCGTTCATCCGCTCATCGACGAGCGACCGCACGGTCTCCAGCAGTGACCGCTGGCGCGGCCTGATCTGCTCGGCGATCATCGGTCCGAGGTCGTAGAAGCGTCCTTCGTCGATTGCGACCTTGGCTTCGCTCAGCGCCGCATCGACCTCTGCCGCCTTGGCGGCGACGTCAGCCATGGCGCTTTCGTCAGCACCGCCTCGGGCGCGCTCCACGATCTCGGCGAGCATCGCGCTGGAGCGCTCCTCGAGAGCCAGCGTGGCAGCCATCAGAGCCGCCTGGGTTTCCACGTCCTCGGTGAGGGCAAGGTCACGTACGAGTACCGCGCGCTGCAGGGCCGTCGATTCGAAGCGGCCGAGGCGCTCGACATCGGCCATCGTGCCATCGGCGAGTGCACCGACCCGCTGAGCGGCGTTCGACATCGACAGGAGCACCACCCCGACGACGGCGGACAGCGCAATGATGACGGCGACGAAGGCGCCGAGCAGCTTGGAGCGAACGGTCTTGAACATGTAGGAACCTAGAAGGGTTGTCGTGAAACCGGCCGGCGCAAACCCTCGGGCGCGCCGGCCGGCCGGCGGCACCGGTCAGTGCCGCACGCGCTGCCGAGTGGCGGCAGGCTCAGTTCGCGGCCAGGAGGCCTTGCACGTCGTCGGAGCGGAGGAACTTGAGCAGTTCGGCGACCTCGGGGTTCGGTCCCCCGATCGTCACGAGGGCCAGGGGTCGGGTGAACTTCGGCCCGTCGATGGGCTTGACGCCCGTGCCGGCCGTCCTGGCCACCCCCGCCCCGAGAACCGCGAAGGCATTCGGATCGCGGCGAAGCGCGTTCAGCTCGGCGGCCGACGTACGCATCACCTTCGCCGAAGCCGTGAACGCGGCTCCGTTCAGGATCTTCTTTCCAATGTAGCCGCGGGTTCCCGATCCTTCGGCCGGCACGACGACGCTGATGGGCGCATCGGCGCCCCCGACCTCGGACCAGCGCGTGATCTTGCCCGTCAGGATGCCTGTGATCTGGTCGTGCGTGAGCGCGGCGACCCCGTTGCTCGGATGAACCACCGGGACCACGCCGCTCGTCGTGATCTCGTGCATCTGGAGACCGTCGGGTACCTGGGTGGCGCCGGCCTTGCGGGCGGACGCGATGGCGTTCACGAGCTCGTCGGACACCGCGGCGACGCTGACGCGGCCTTCGAACAGCATCACCATGCCCTTGCCCGTGCCGACGCCCATCATCTTCAGGGGCATTCCCGCAGCCTGGGCCCGACTGGCCACCTTTTCGATGACGGCCTTCTGCACGGTCGTGGAGCCGGCGATCTCGAGCGCGCCCGCGTGCGCCAGTGGATGGGTGGCGACCAACGCGAACGCGCCGGCGGCCTTCAGGATCATGCGTTTCGAATTCATCATGGATGGAGGCTCCGAATAGTGCGTCGCTCGCGTTCCCCGGTCGCGACGAGGTCTGGGTTGGGTGCGCGTGCAGTTGCCACGGCACCGCCTGATGAGGATCACCCTGACCAACATTCGTCTATCCGCCGATCAAACGCACCGAAACCTTTGTTCTCGACAAAACCTGCCGTTCAACCCCTGAGCGTGTGCAGCCATCGGGCCGCGGCGCGGCCCCGAGGATCCGGCGGCCAGCCGCTCGGCCGCGATTTCGTCGTCGCCCGCCACGCGAACGCCGGTGACCTCGATGTCGA
>JAUIAI010000738.1 GCA_030425615.1 Gammaproteobacteria bacterium | reverse complement strand
TAGCGGGTGATGGCCGGCATGTAGGCGTAGATCGCCTTGTCGTCGGCCACACCGGTCCCGACGGCGTTCGCCAGCGTGACGCCGCCCGCAAGATAGGCCTTCATGAGCCCGGGGACGCCGAGGACGCTCTCCGGGTTGAAGCACTCCGGGTCGAGGAAGTCGTCGTCGATGCGACGGTACAGCACGTCGATGCGCACGGGACCCGAAGTGGTCTTCATGTAGAGTCGTTCGTCTTCCACGAAGAGATCGCGACCCTCGACCAGCGCGGCGCCCATCTCGCGCGCGAGGAAGACGTGCTCGAAGTAGGCCGAGTTGTAGATTCCCGGCGTCAGCAGCGCGATCCGGAGCTCCGCGGATCCCGTGTCGTGCGGTGCGACGTCGCCGAGCGCGGCCCGCAGGCGGATGCCGTAGTCCGACACCGGCAGGATGCGCACCCGATCCGCGAGATCGGGAAAGGCGCGCAGCATCAGGTGGCGGTTCTCGACCACGTACGAGACGCCGGAAGGGGTCCGGGCATTGTCTTCCAGCACCTGGAATTCGCCCTGGCCGTTGCGCACCAGATCGACACCGCAGATGTGCACATAGGTGCCCCCGGGGGGCGTGAAGCCACGCATCTGCTCACGGTAGTTCGGATTGCCCAGGACGAGTTCGGCCGGCACCACGCCGTCGCGCAGGATGCGCTGGTCGTGATAGACGTCGTGGATGAAATGGTTCAGGACCTGGACGCGTTGCCGGCAGCCGGCCTCGATACGCTGCCATTCCCGGTTCGAGAGCACGCGCGGGATGACGTCGAACGGCAGCACGCGGTCGATCGCCTCGCGGTCGCTGTAGACCGTGAACGTGATGCCCATGTTGAACAGCTCGGCATCGGCGGCGCGGACACGCCGCTTCAGCGTCGACAGCTTCATCCTCGAAAGCCGGCGGCGGATCTCACGGGTATGGGCCGCCTCGGCGTCGGCGCCGCCGAACAGCTCGCAGTAAAACCCCTGCGGATCGTAATTCGCGAACAGGTCGTCAGACATTTGTCGTCAGGTTTCGCCGAGGGTGCCGGCGCGGCCGCCGGATGCGGCCTCATCTCACTTGTAGGCTAGCCCAGCGATCGAGGCTTGACAACTTGGGTGGCGGTCGCGGCCTGATGGTGCGCGCCACGACCCAGACTGGTGCGCGGCTCCGACGGCGCACTGTCGTGGCGCGCGGCGCGCTTCGTCATCCCCGGCGGGTCGTCCCGGCGCCGGGTCTTCGGGATACACTGGACACGACCTGCCGAGCCCGGCCTTCCAGAGGAAGATCTTCGTGACCTTGCACGTCGCGCTGACGCACAGGACCGCTTACCGATACGACCGTCGGGTCGTGATGCAGCCGCAGATCATCCGTCTGCACCCGGCCGGCCACGCCCGTACGCCCGTGCCCAGTTATTCGCTGAAGGTCTCGCCGGGTGGCCATTTCATCAACTGGCAGCACGATCCGTTCGGCAACCGGCTGGCGCGCGTGGTGTTCCCGGAGCCGGTGGATCACTTCGAGATCGTGGTCGATCTCGTCGCCGACATGGCCGTCGTCAATCCCTTCGACTTCTTCGTCGAGCCGCATGCGGAACGTTTCCCGTTCGACTACGGCCGTGCGTTGCGCTCGGACCTTGCGGCCTACCTGCGGATGCCGGACGACGACCCGGCCGTTGCCCGCTGGGTGGACCGGCACCGGCCGGCAGAGCCGCGGCCCACTGTGGACTTCCTCGTCGAGCTCAACCGGGCGATCGCGAACGACGTGCGCTACGTGATCCGCGAGGAACCCGGCGTGCAGACGCCTTCGCAGACCCTGGAGTCGCGCAGCGGGTCGTGCCGGGACAGCTCCTGGCTGCTGGTGCACGTGCTTCGCCGCCTGGGCCTTGCCTGCCGGTTCGTGTCCGGCTACCTGATCCAGCTCAAACCGGACGTCAAGTCGCTGACGGGGCCCACCGGTTCGGATCACGACTTCACCGACCTGCACGCCTGGGTCGAAGTCTTCCTGCCCGGGGCCGGATGGATCGGCTTCGATCCGACCTCCGGCCTGCTCGCCGGAGAGGGGCACATCCCGGTGGCCTGCGCCCCCGATCCGGGCCCGGCCGCGCCGGTCAGCGGTTCTCTCGAACCTTGCGAGGTCACCTTCGAACACGAGATGTCGGTGCAGCGTCTCGTCGAGTCGCCGCGGGTCACCAAGCCCTACGACGACGCCCAGTGGCGGGCGATCGACGCGATGGGCGAGCGGGTGGACGAGGCCGGCCCCTCCTCCCCGGTGGAGGTGCTGGGCCTGCAGGGCACGCCCGAGGCCGGCGACGTGCTCAACGTCGTCGAGTCGGAGGCCAAGGCGCGGGAGATCGCCGACTACCGCCAGCGCCTCGCCAAGGAGAAGCAGGCCGCCGTCGGCTCCCGCGCCACGCTCGCGCCGTGGTTCGGCGCCAGCAACCTGGTGTGGGCCAACGTCATCGGGGTCATCCTGCTCACGCTGACGATCGGCTACGCCCTCGGGGGCCGGCTCGCCGAGCGCAGCCGCAGCGGGCGGCCCCTCTACGCG
>JAUIAI010000737.1 GCA_030425615.1 Gammaproteobacteria bacterium | reverse complement strand
CACCGACCAACTTGCTCTGGACGCTCGAGAACTCCGACGGCCAGCTCGACGACATGTCGCCGTCGTCGGGCAAGCCGGCCGCACCGCTCACGGGCGCGCGCGCTGCCATCGCGGGTGTCGACACCGACGACGGCCGCGGTGCGCCGAGTGCGTCTCCGACAGCGGGCGCCAAGGGTCCGGACGACAAGGGCTCCGCTTCGTTCAGCGACTTCCGCCTCAACGTCTGAACCATGCCTGACACCGTGCTCTACGGCATCCAGAACTGCGACCAGGTCCGCAAGGCGAGGCGGCAGCTGGAGGGCCTGGGCGTGGATTACCGGTTCCACGACTTCCGTCGCGACGGTCTCGACGAGTCCACCGTCTCGGCCTGGCTCAGACACATGCCCTGGGATGCCCTGATCAACCGGCGCGGCCGGAGCTGGCGCCAGCTCGACGAAACGGCCCGCAGAGCCATCGTCGACGAGCGCTCCGCCCGCGACGCGATGATCGCCGAACCGACGCTCATCAAACGGCCGGTCCTGGTGCACGACGAACACGTGCTCGTCGGCTTCGCGGCGGGCGCCTATCGGCGGGTGTTCGCCGCCACTCCGGAGGCGTGATGACGGACCACCCCGCGCTGACGCTTTGCGAGACGCTCATCGCCCGCCCCTCGGTGACACCGGATGACGCCGGTTGCCAGCACCTGCTCGCGGAGCGGCTGATCGCGTCGGGCCTGGTGTGCGAACCCATGCGCTTCGGAGACGTGGACAACCTCTGGGCGGTCACGCCTGGCGAGGGCCCCCTGCTGATCTTCGCCGGGCACACAGACGTAGTTCCCCCGGGTCCCCTGGATCAGTGGGAATCGGATCCTTTCCTGCCTACACGCCGGGACGGCAGGCTCTACGGCCGCGGTGCGGCCGACATGAAGTCCTCGATCTCAGCGTTCGTCGTCGCCCTCGAACAGGCTCTCGCCCAGGGCGCCCTTCGCGGACGCGTTGCGCTGCTGCTGACGTCCGACGAAGAAGGCCCAGCTGTCGACGGGACGGTCCGCGTCGTCGAGGCGCTGCGTTCGCGCGGACAGAGCGCCGATTACTGCATCGTCGGTGAGCCGACTTCGGTAACCCGACTCGGTGACACCATCAAGAACGGCCGCCGGGGTTCGCTGTCGGGACGGCTGGTCGTGCACGGTCAGCAGGGGCACATCGCCTATCCGCACCTCGCCGACAATCCGGTGCACCGGCTCGCGCCCGCGCTGGCCGAGCTCGTGGCCACCCGCTGGGACGAAGGTAACGACTACTTCCCACCCACGACCTGGCAGGTCTCGAACATTCGTGCGGGCACGGGTGCCAACAACGTCATCCCCGGGACCGTCGAGATCGATTTCAATTTCCGGTTCTCGAGTGCGAGTTCGGCGGACGGCCTGCGCGCGCGCGTGGAGGATCTGCTGGACCGGCACGGCATCCGCCGGAGCTTGCAGTGGCGGCTCTCCGGCGAGCCCTTTCTGACCGAGCCGGGCACCCTTTCCGAGGCGTTGACCGCAGCGATCTCCGCCCAGACCGGGGTCGATGCGGAGTTGTCCACCACCGGTGGCACGTCGGACGGTCGTTTCATTGCCAGATGGGTTCCCCAGGTGGTCGAGTTCGGCCCGTGCAACGCCAGCATTCACAAGATCAACGAACACATCGAACTCGACGACCTTCCGCGTCTGACCGGTATCTACCGTCAGACCATCGAGCGGCTGGTGCGTTGACCGGCCCGGAGACCCTGCCCGAGCCGGGAGACGGTGTGCCACCGGACGCCTCGAACACCTACGTGCGGATACCTCGCCCGTTGCCCCGTGCCGGCGATGCCCGCTCGATGCGGTCGGTGCGCGATCTCGTCCGCCATGCCACATCGTGTCTGAACGCGGCCTCCCCGAGCTTCGGGCATGGCAGCGACAACGCGCACGACGAGGCAGTCGCGATGGTCCTCTGGGCGCTGCACCTTCCGCCGGAGACGCTCGAGCCCTACCTCGACGCATGCGCGACCGAGCGCGAACGCGACACCGTCGCGAGGCTGCTCGAGGCCCGCTGCCTGGGATGCCCGCTTCCCTATCTGACCGGCGAGGCCTGGCTCGGCGGCCTCCGCTTCCTTTGTGACCCTCGGGCCCTGGTGCCGCGATCTCCGATCGTCGAGGTCCTGGACGGCTCCCTGGCGGAGTGGATGACGATCTCGCCGCCGCCCGATCACTGGCCGCGAACGATCGTCGATCTCTGCACCGGTGGAGGAAGTCTGGCGATCCATGCGGCGCTTCGCTACCCCGAAGCGTGCGTGCACGCACTCGACATCGACACCCGCGCGCTCTCCCTGTGCCGTGAGAACGTGGCACTGCACGGGCTCGAGGACCGGGTCGTGCTCGGCGAGGGCGATCTGCTGGCTCCGCTGCCCCCCGACCTTCGGATCGACCTGCTCGTCTGCAATCCGCCGTATGTGCCGGCTGAGAGCATGTCGCGGCTGCCGGCCGAATACCGTGCCGAACCGGGCCACGCGCTTGCCGGCGGCGACGATGGGATGGACGTCATCCGACGGCTC
>JAUIAI010000736.1 GCA_030425615.1 Gammaproteobacteria bacterium | reverse complement strand
GCCTTCGCAGTGGCGGGCGATCCGCCGCGACTCATGAACACCTCAAGGAGACAAGACTCATGCTGAAAGCCCAGCCGAAAGCCCTCGCCGCGCTGCTGGCCGCCACGGCAATGACCTTCGCCGCGCCGCTGAGTGCCGCCGAGGTCGAGCTTCCGAAGAACCTGTCCTGGACCGCCTACGGCACCACGTCGTCCGGTTACGCGCAGTCCGTCGGTCTCGGTCAGATGCTGCAGAAGAACTACGGCACCTCGCTGCGCATCATCCCGGGCAAGAACGACGTCTCGCGCATGGTGCCGCTGCGCGCCGGTCAGTCCGACATCTGCGCCTGCGGAGCCGCCGTGCTGTTCGCCCAGGAAGGCGTGCTGATGTTCGGCGGCAAGAAGTGGGGCCCGATGGAGCTCTACAACCTGTTCAACAACCTGGGTAACAACGGCCAGCAACTGGTCACGACGAAAGACTCCGGCATCAAGAGCGTCGCCGACCTGAAAGGCAAGCGGGTCACCTGGGTCAAGGGCGCGCCGGCGCTGAACACCAACGCCGCCGCCATGCTGGCGTTTGCCGGCCTCACCTGGGACGACGTGGAGAAGGTCGTGGTCCCGGGCTGGAAGCAGTCGGCCGAGGCCGTCATCAACGGTCAGGCGGACGCCACCTGGGGCTCCACGGTTTCGAGCGCCTACAACCAGATCGCCGCGTCGCCGCGGGGCATCTACTGGATGAACCTGCCGCACGACAACGCCGAGGGCTGGGCGCGCGCCAAATCCATCGCCCCGCTCTGGACGCCCACCATGATCGGCAAGGCCGTCGAGATCGAGTCCAACGAGTCCGGCAACGTTCCCTACGAGGGTAACAACTATCCGTACCCGATGTTCGTCTCGAACGACAAGCTCGACGAGAAGACCGCCTACGGCCTCACCAAGGCCGTGATGGAGAACTTCGAGCAGTTCAAGGACAACGGCCCGGCCATGGACGGCTACAAGCTCGAGAACCAGCCCCTCGAGTTCGCGTTCCCGTATCACCCGGGCTCGGTCAAGTACTTCAAGGAGGCCGGCGTCTGGAACGACAAGCACGAGGCTCACAACCAGATGCTGCTCAAGCGTCAGGCGGTGCTCAAGGAGGCCTGGGCCAAGATGGACATGAGCCTGGCCGACGACGCTTTCGAGGCGGCGTGGCAGCGCGTGCGTGCCTCGGCGCTGGAGGAAGCCGGTCTGGAAGTGCCGTTCCGCTCCTGGTAAGCCAGCGGCCGGTCTGACCGGCCGATCGACCCTTCCCCGTCTGCCGGTACTGAACGGCCGGCACCGCGGGGCGGAGGCACCCGCCGCCGTGCGAACCACCGCGGCGGCCATTTGCCGGCGTCGGGCGCAAGCCCGCGCCGCCCGTCGACAAGCGCGCCCACCGTGGGCGCGCTCCGCGTTTCCCGAGTACCCGCCATGAATACGCCTGCCCCGTCGCCGGAACCGACCGCCGTCCCGGTTTCCGAGCCGGAGATCGCGGACACGTCCGCCCGATACCGCAAACTCTCGGGGCTGTCGCGCACCTGGCTGATGCTGGCGGCGCTGGGGGCCGTGACGGGCTCGGTCTACATCATCTTCGGTCTGGGCAACGTGCTGAACCTGCCGGTGCCCCTCGAGACCGAATACTTCTATTACATGCTGGCGCTGCTGCTGCCGCTGGCTTTCATCATCTATCCGCTCACCGCCGGGTCACGCGAACGCGTGCCCTGGTACGACTGGCTGCTCGCGGTGGCAGCGCTCGCGATCTGCGCCTATTTCGCCTACCGCGGCAACGACATCCTGGACGTCGGCTGGGAGTACGACGCCCCGCCGCACGCCAAGATGCTCGCCTTCGCGCTCTGGGCGCTCGTTCTGGAGGCCACGCGCCGCGCGGGAGGCAACGCGATCTTCGTCATCTGCCTGCTGGTGTCGGTGTATCCGATCTTCGCCTCGTACGCGCCCGGTTTCCTGGAGGGCGCGAACATCGACGCCAACACCACGGCCGGATTCCACATGTTCGGAACCGAGAGCATGCTCGGCATCCCGATGACCGCGTTCGCGAACCTGGTGGTCGGCTTCCTGGTGTTCGGGGTGGCCCTGCAGTACACCGGTGGCGGTGCGTTCTTCCTGAACCTCGCGTTCGCCCTGCTCGGACGCCGGCGCGGCGGGCCGGCGAAGGTCGCCATCTTCGCGTCGGGCCTGATGGGGTCGATGAGCGGAAGCGTCATCACGAACGTCCTTACCACGGGAGTCATGTCGATCCCCGCCATGAAGAAGGTGGGCTTTCGCGCCAGCTACGCCGGCGGCGTCGAGGCCTGCGCGTCCACCGGCGGCGTGCTGATGCCCCCGGTCATGGGCGCCACGGCGTTCGTCATGGCGACCTTCCTGGAGATTCCGTACGCGACGATCGTCGTGGCCGCGGCCTTTCCTTCTTTCCTCTACTACCTCGGACTCTTCCTGCAGATCGATGCCTATGCGGCACGTGAGGGGCTCAAGGGCCTGGCCGCCGATGAAGTGCCCAGCGTGGCGAACGTCATCAAGGAAGGCTGGTACTTCATCTT
>JAUIAI010000735.1 GCA_030425615.1 Gammaproteobacteria bacterium | reverse complement strand
GCCCGTCTTGACGAGCCCCGTCATCATGCCCCGCCGTCCGGGGTACCAGCGGGCGACGACCGAGAGCGTGACCACGTCGTGCGCGGCCAGCCCGATGCCGATAAGGCCACCATAGAGGACGAAGAGTTCCCACGGGGAGTCCATCGCCACCATGAGGCCATAGCCCAGACCGTAGGACAGGCCGGCCACCGTGAGCACCAGCCGGGGACCGAAGCGCTCGTTCGCCCGGCCGGCCACCATGGCGAACACGCCCATGACGAAGAAGGCGATCGACGTCGCCGCCGACAGCAGGGTACGCGACCAGCCGAGTTCGGCCTCCAGGACGGGAAAGAACACCCCGTAGGCGAACATGCCGCCGATGATCACGAACTGCACCACGAACGCCGCGGCCAGTACGAGCGGCCCGCCCTGCGGCGATGCCGGTGAGGTCTTCGCCGTGGCGGCGACGCCGGCCGGATGGGTCGTCTGGGTCGGGGTTCGCACGGCCGGCCGTCAGCGCCGTGCCTGCATGGTGTCCTCGCCCGGCTGGGGCAGACGCGAACTCGGCGTGAGCGGCTCGTTGATCTGAACGAAGATCTCGTCCTCGCCGATCATTCCGAGGTCGTAGCGCGCGCGTTCCTCGACGGCCAGATGGCCGCTGCCGAGGTCGCGCACCTCGGCGGCGAGCGCCTCGTTGCGCGTGGCGAGCAGATCGTTGCTGCGCAGCCGGTTCTCGAGCTCGCGATCAAGCCGCCAGACGTTGAACCAGCCGCCGCTGCCCAGCCACAAGGGCCACTGGACCGCGACCAGGGCGATCGTCAGGATCAACGGAAGAAAACGCAATGCGACTCCTGGCAGGCGGCGGCCGTGGACGACAGCGATCGGCCGTCCGTTCTGTCGATGATCGATCAGCGCAGATTATAAAACGCCGTGCGGCCGGGGTACGTCGCCACGTCGCCGAGATCCTCCTCGATGCGCAGCAGCTGGTTGTACTTGGCGATGCGGTCCGTACGGCTCATGGACCCGGTCTTGATCTGGAGCGCGTTCGTGGCCACCGCGATGTCCGCGATCGTGGTGTCCTCGGTCTCGCCGGAGCGGTGCGACACGACCGCCGTGTAGTTGTGACGCTTGGCGAGTTCGATCGCCGCGAACGTCTCGGTCAGCGTGCCGATCTGGTTGATCTTGATCAGAATCGAGTTGGCGACGCCCTGCTCGATGCCCTTGCGGAGGATCTCGGTGTTGGTCACGAACAGGTCGTCGCCCACGAGCTGGACCTTGTCGCCGAGCGCATCGGTGAGCAGCTTCCAGCCGTCCCAGTCGTTCTCGGCCATGCCGTCTTCGATCGTGATGATCGGGTACTTGTCGCACCACGTGGACAGCAGGTTCACGAAATCGCCGGCACTGAGCGTGAGGTTCTCGCCCTCGAGCCGGTACTTGCCGTCCTTGTGGAATTCCGAGCTCGCGCAGTCCAGGCCGAGCGCGATCTGGGAGCCCGGCTCGTAGCCGGCGCTCTCGATCGCCTGCAGGATGAGCTGGATCGCCTCCTCGTGGTTCTTGACGCTGGGCGCGAACCCGCCTTCGTCACCGACCGCGGTGGACATCCCCTTGTCGTGCAGCAGCTTCTTGAGCGCGTGGAAGACCTCCGCGCCATAGCGCAGTGCCTCGCGAAACGTCGGCGCACCCACGGGCAGGATCATGAACTCCTGCAGATCGAGCGAGTTGTTCGCGTGTGCTCCGCCGTTGATGACATTCATCATCGGGACCGGCAGGGCCATGGGGCCCGATCCGCCGAAGTACCGGTACAGCGGCAACCCGGACTCCTCGGCGGCCGCACGGGCCACGGCCATCGAGACCGCGAGCGTCGCGTTCGCGCCAAGACGCGCCTTGTTGTCGGTGCCGTCGAGGTCGATGAGCGTCCGGTCGACGTAAGCCTGCTCGGCCGCGTCCAGTCCCAGCAGTGCCTCGGAGATCTCCGTGTTCAGATGCTCGACCGCTTTGAGCACGCCCTTGCCAAGGTAACGCCCCTTGTCTCCGTCGCGCAACTCGATGGCCTCGCGCGAGCCGGTCGAGGCACCGGACGGCACGGCCGCGCGCCCCATGACGCCGGATTCCAGCAGGACGTCGCACTCGACCGTGGGATTGCCCCTCGAATCGATGATTTCCCGTCCGATGATGTCGACGATGGTGGTCATGACTTTCTCTCTGCAGATTCGTTGACGCGCGGGTGACGCCGGCGGCGCCCGCGCGGGGACGGGCCAGGGACCGGCCTCAGACGCCTTCGACGATGAACATGTTGAAATGACTCGTGGCGCCCTCGCGTTCGGCACGCGCCTTCGTGTACAGCGCCGAATGGTAGAAGTCGCGGGCGGCCTGCATGCTCTCGAACCGCGCCACGACCACGCGGCCCGGCTGGAAGTCGCCCTCCAGAACCTCGGTGGCCCCCCCGCGAACGAGGAATTCGCCCCCCGCCGAGGCGATGGCCTCCGGCGACAGAGCGGTGTAGTTCTTGTACTTGTCGGGGTCGGAAACGGCGACGTCGGTGATCACATAGGCAGTCATCGGGATTCTCCTTGGCGTTG
>JAUIAI010000734.1 GCA_030425615.1 Gammaproteobacteria bacterium | reverse complement strand
GTTTCTCGGCGGACGATCCGGACCAGCTCTGGGGGCCGCAATTCGACTCGGCCTGGGCCGACGAGATCGCGAAGTGGCGGTACGAGGCCGCCTGGGACAACCTGATGCTGGGGCTCCGGCTCGGCGCCGACCCGGGACCAGATGACCCGGATCACCCACCAGAAGGCCAGGGCGAGCGCGATTGCCGTCGCACCCAGGAGCGCGGCGTTGATCCAGGTCATCGTCGCCAGCGAGGACTCGAAACGGGCCGCCTCCTCGTCCGCGTATTTCAGGGATGCGCTGACCGTGCGGTCCACCTCGCGGCGGTGCTCGAGGAACAGGCGGTGAACGTCTTCGAGCGCCGCCCGTGCGGTCTCGGCCTCACCGTCGCGGATCGGCCGCAGAATGCGGTTCCTGGCCGCGTCGAGGAACGCCACCGCCGAATCGTGCTGCGCCCCGAGCAGACGCTGCTCGAGGCCGGCCGCGTCGGTTCGTGACCAGTGCCGCACGCGCTCGTCGTACTCGTTGCGTTGACGGTCGTAGTCGGACAGGGCCTCGCCGATCGTGATCGTGCCTTCGAGCGCCTGGGAGATCAGCAATCGGGTTCCGACGACGTACATGGGCGGCGGCAGGATGTCGGCGGTCACGTCCTTGGCGACGAACACCCGGCTGGCGGTCTCGGCGCCCACCCCGATGCTGAATTGCGTGTTGGCGACGAGGAGCCCGCTGGTGGCGAGCGAGAAGATCATCAGCAGCCAGAGCCGGGCCTTGATTCCCAGGCGTCCGGACGCACCGACGCGGTTTCCGCGATGGGCGGTCGACATGGCATTCTCCTACGAACGGATTATCGTTGCGAAGGCGCCGGGTTTCCCCCGGCGGCTTCATCCGGGCAACGCGCACCGGTCGGCCGGTGCGGGCCCTTGAAGCGGATGCTCGCGGCGGCCTTCGCCGGGGGTGCATCCCGGCAGCACGGGTGGTCGGCGCCAGGCGACGGCCGGACGGTGGGGACCTGCGGGCGGCCGGCGATGCACGTGTACGCCGGGGGCAAGGGGGATGCGCTCTTCAGCCGCGCGTCATGCTTTGCGGCAGGTACGTGGCGAGTTCGGGCACGGCGATGAGCAGCACAACCATCACCACCATGACCAGGAAGAACGGCAGCGCCGCGCGGGCCAGATACAGCAGGTTGCGCCCCGTGAGCCCCTGGATCACGAACAGATTCAGGCCGATGGGGGGGGTGATCTGCGACATCTCGACGACGATCACGATGTAGATCCCGAACCAGATCAGGTCGATTCCGGCCTGCTCGACCATGGGCATGATGACCGCCACGGTCAGCACCACGATGGAGATCCCGTCGAGGAAGCAGCCGAGAACCGCGAAGAAGACGGTCAGTGCGGCCAGCAGCATGACCGGCGACAGGTTCATGCCGCCGATCCAGCTCGCCAGTCCACGCGGGATGCCCGTGAAGCCCATGGCCACCGACAGGAACGCCGCGCCGGCCAGGATGAACGCGATCATGCAGGAGGTACCAGTGGCGCCCATCAGGCTGCGCCGGAAGCTGTCCCAGGTCAGCGAGCCCGTGAGCAACGACAGCACCAGGGCACCGAGCACGCCGACCGCCGCCGCTTCGGTGGCCGTTGCGATGCCTGCGTAGATGGAGCCGATGACGCCGACGATGAGCAGCACCACCGGCATCAGGCGCGAGGCCGCCTTCAGTTTCTGCCGCAGCGTGGTGGCGGTCTCTGCCGGCGGAACCTTGTCCGGATTGAGCAACGACCAGACCATGATCGTGCCCATGAACAGCAGGATCAGCACCAGGCCGGGCACGACGCCGGCGATGAACAGCCGGCTGATGGAGACGTCCGCAGCCACCCCGTACACGATCAGGATGATCGACGGCGGGATCAACAGCCCGAGCGTGGCCGAGCCCGCGAGCGTGCCGAGCGCCATCCGGTCGTCGTACCCGCGTCGGGCGAGTTCGGGAATCGTGATGCGCCCGATCGTGGCCGTGGTGGCCGCCGACGAACCCGATACGGCCGCGAAGATGCCGCAGCCGATGACGTTCACGTGCATGAGGCGGCCGGGGATACGGGTCATCCAGGGCGCCAGGCCGGCGAACATGTCCTCGGCCAGCCGGGTACGAAAGAGAATCTCGCCCATCCAGATGAACAGTGGCAACGCGGTCAGAGACCACGACCAGGACTGCCCCCAGCTGGTCGTGGCCATGATCGAGCCGGCCGGTGAGGAAGAGAACACCAGGATCGCGATCAACCCGACCGCGAACAGCGAAAGACCGACCCAGAAACCCGTGGCGAGCAAGGCAAGCAAGAGGACGCCGAGCAGCGCGCCGATCGAACCGATGTCCATGATTCGTCCTCCGGCTCAGCGGTCCGCGGTTTCTTCGGCGGCGGCCGTCTGCGCGCGCGCGTTCAGAAGATAGCTCGGCTCGCCGCCCAGGAGCGTATTCGCCAGATCGACCAGGAACGCCAGGGCGAGCACGGTGACGCCGATCATCATTCCCATCTGGGGGATCCAGAGGGGAATGGGCACCAGGCCTTGCGTGAGGTCGCCGAACGTGATC
>JAUIAI010000733.1 GCA_030425615.1 Gammaproteobacteria bacterium | reverse complement strand
CTTCTTCGGGGCGACGACTCGGTGATGCCGAGCGCATCGACACCACGCACGCCCTTCATGCCATCACGCTGGGCGCCGCCTATACGCTCGGGCTCGATGGCGAGGTCGGCTCGCTGGAGACGGGCAAGAAGGCCGACTTCGCCGTCCTCGAAGACGATCCGTTGGACGTACCCGCCGAAGCACTGAAGGATGTTCCCGTCTGGGGCACGGTTCTGGGGGGACGCCACTACCCGGCCGCTGACGCTTGAGCGGCTTCGACTGCCCTGTTTCGGGCCCGACGGTGTCCCGGTAGCCGGAATCGGCACCATCACTGACGCGACACGCGACGTGCACTCTGGTCAAGACTGCCAAATCGAAGTAAATTCGTCTCTCCTAGAAAAAATGTCTTTTTTTGGAGGAGCGGAATGAAAGCACTGGTAGCAGCCGGACTGATCGCAGTCACTCCATTGACAGCCATGGCCGAGGGCAGTACTTCGGTGCTTTTCGGATCGGTCAATGTCGGCGTGTCATGGCTCGACACCGGAGTTCCCGGCCAGGGATCCGTGACGGCGCTCGACAAGAACGGGGGTCGGATCGGCTTTCGCGGAACGGAGCAGCTCTGGGGAGACCTGAGTGTCGGCTGGTGGTTCGAAGGAAGTTTCGAACCGGATACGGGTGGAAAGCCAACGGCGGGCTTCAATCGACGCTCACGAGTCGGGCTGGAGAGCAAGCGATACGGATCCCTTTACCTCGGCCGAGACTTCTCGCCGACGTTCTATGTCCTTTGCTACACAGACCCGTGGTGCCTGACCTACTACGGCAACACCTCCCAGGTGGCCATGCGGAATATCCGGGTCAGTAATTCGATCTTCTGGACTTCGCCGACCCTGAGCGGCTTCCAGGTACGCGCCACCTATGGTTTCGGCGAAAGAACCGTGTCGCCTCCGACGATTACTTCGTCATCCGCAGGGGATTTCCTGGGTGCATCAGTGACCTATCGAAACGGAGGCCTGCTTCTGTCGACCGGTATAAACACGCTCAAGGACAACTTCGGCGGTACGAACCGCGACATGGCGGTTGGTGCGAGGTATACGACGGGCGGATTCTCCGTCATGGGCGGGTATTTCGTTCGTGACGATGAAACAAACGGGGCGCCGGGCAATTCCTTCGACAAGACCAGAGCCACTTATCTCGGCGCAAAGTACGTCCGCGATGTTCACACCTTCTCGGGGGTGGCGATGGTGGTCGACCAGGAAGGACCGGCGAGCGCCAACGGCATCGGATTGTTGTATCAGTATCGGATCTCCAAGCGCACATCGCTGTACGGCAACATTGCTCGAATGAGCAACAACGAGGCCTCGAACTGGCCCCTTGCCAATGGGTGGGGCTGTCTCGGCGGATTGTGCGGCGGTGGGGTCGCCGGCGCCGACCCTTCGGCAGTCGCACTCGGCATCGTCCATCAGTTCTGAGCTGCAGGGCTTCCGTAGGCCCCCACCACCAGGGGCCTACGGAAGAACTCGTCGTTCGATTTGTTCAGAGCTGGACGCGACTTTTCTCCCATGACCGGCCAGGCGCGGCCTCTATCAGGGAGCGCGTGTATTCATGCCGGGGTTCCGACAGAACGTCTGAGGCCCGTCCGATCTCAACCAGCTCTCCGCGACTCATGACCCCGACACGGTCGCAGATCTGTGCCGCAACCCGAAGGTCGTGGGTGATGAACAAAAGTGCGAGATCCAGCCGGTCACGGATGTCTTCCAGTAGCTCGATCACCTGCTTCTGAACCGAAACATCCAGCGCCGAGACCGCTTCGTCGGCGATGAGGACCTCCGGTTGCATCGCCAGCGCGCGCGCAATACAGATTCTCTGCCTCTGACCGCCGGAGAACTCATGCGGATAACGCTCCAGCGCGCCCTCCTCCAGGCGCACGATGGTCATAAGGTCGCGCGCCCTGGCGATCGCTTCATCGCGAGGAGTCCCGTGATACATAGGCCCCTCAATCACTGATTCCCCAACCGTTCGCCTTGGATTGAGCGAGCGGTACGGATCCTGAAAGACGATCTGAATCCGTCGTCGGTGCTCTCTCAGCTGCCGATTGCTCTTGCGCCCTATCTCCGTCGAACCGAGCCAGATGCGGCCCTCGGTCAGACTGATCAAACGAACGACGCACCGCGCCACGGTGGATTTTCCCGAACCGGATTCACCAACGATTCCGACCGTTTCACCTCTATGGAGTTCAATGCTGAACCGTTCCACCGCGTTGACGACACGGCGCTTCTGGAAGAGACCGCCGATCGTGTAGCGCTTCGTCATTCGCTCGACCCTCAGGATCGGGGGGCCGTAATCCCTGACCGGCCGCGGCTTCGGAACAATTGAAGGAACTGATTCGATCAGCATCCTCGTGTACTCATGACCGGGCCTTGACATGATCTGCGCGGTGACGCCTTCTTCCACCTTCTCACCCAGCCGGAGTACCGCGACACGATCGGCAATTTCCGCAACCACTCCGAAATCATGGGTGATGAACAGAACACCCGTACCATGATCAGTCTGCAGTTCCCGGATGAGCGCGAGAATGCTGGCCTGTG
>JAUIAI010000004.1 GCA_030425615.1 Gammaproteobacteria bacterium | reverse complement strand
TCGAGGGCCTGCCCGACGCGCCGCTCGAGCTGGACGCCGGCGCGACGGGCGCGGTCGAGTTCTCGCTGTCCGGCGGCTCGTGGAGCCCCGGCGGCGACCCGCGGCTGGTCGCGCTGTTCGACGGCGTGACGGCGCGGGACGGCGGGCCGCCGCGCGTCGCGTTCGACGCGACGCTGGCGCGCCGCCGCCACGCCTCCGCCGACGCGATCACGCGCCGGCTCGAGCTCCTGCGCGAAGGGCCGCAGGCCGCGCCCGCGACGATGACGATGCGGCGGCGCGGCCGCGAGCTGCACCTGGCCGTGGAGAACGCGGCGGGTCTGGTCGAGCCGCACGCGTGGGCGCTCGTCGACGGCGTCGAGCGCTTCGGCGGCCGCGGCGTGCGCGTCCCGCTGCCGGAGGACTTCGACCGCCTCGCGGGCGGCGTGGACTTCGCCTGCGGCTTCCTCGGACGCGACCCGCGGACCGGGCGGCGCGCGCTGCGGCGCTTCGGCGGCGGCCTCGAGTGGGGGGCGGACCCGGGCGCGCCCGGCCGCTTGCACTCGCACCTCGCGCGCTGACGACGGGGCCCCGCATCGCGGCCGTCCGCCTTGCAAAGCCGGAGGAGCCCGAGAACAATGGCGCGCCTCGGACGGGAGTGGATCCGTGCTGGTGTGCGGCCCGGCCTTCAAAGCCGGTTGGGCCTCGTGAACAGCGGGGCCGGTGGGTTCGATTCCCATGCACTCCCGCCACTCGCTCCACCATGACGCTCCCGCGCTCCTCGAGTGAGCCCGACGCCCGCGGCGACGCGGCCTGCTTGCGCGAAGTGCGCGCCGACGACGAGCGCGCCGCCCTGGACGCGTTCCGCCGGGCCTTCGAGCTGCAGGCGGGCGACCCCTTGTTGCAGCCCGGCGCGTGGCGCCGCCGCTACTTCGAGAACCCCGCCGGCACGCGCGCGTTCGCGGCCTTCGACCGGGACGGCGCGATGCTGGCGCAGTACGCGGGCCTGCCGCGCGGCGCGCTGGTGGAGGGCGAGCGCGTGACGTTCACGCAGGGCGTGGACTCGCTGTCCGACCCCGAGCGCGGCCGCGCGCTGGGCTCGCTGTTCGCGCGCGTCGGCCGGCGCTTCGCCGCGACCTACGGCGGCCGCGTCGGCGAGGGCGACCCGTTCATGTGGGGCTACCCGGTGCGCGCGGCGTGGCGCGTCGGCAAGGCGCTCCTGGGCTACGAGACGCTGCGGTCGCAGGTCGCGCTGGCGTGCGGCGTCGACGCGGTCGACGCGTCCGCGGGCGACCACGCCGTCGACACCTCGCGCGACGCCGCGGCGTTGCCGGACGACCACGACGCCTGGTACGAGGCCTTCCGCGCGCGCCACGCGGCGACGCTGGACCGCGACCGCGCGACGCTGGCCTGGCGGTACGCGTCGTCGCGGGTCGCGTTCGGCGTCGTGCGCTCGACGGACGCGATCCGCGGGCTCGTCGCGGGCCGGGCCGCGGGCTTCGAGGGCGCGCGACGGTTCGTGATCACCGAGTGGCTGGTCGAGCCCGACGCGCGCGGCGCCGCGATCGCCTGGGCGGCGCGCCGGGCGGCGGAGGAGGGCGCGCGCGAGCTCTACACCTGGCTGCCGCCCTGGTGCGAGGACTTCGCCGCGCTGCAGGACGCCGGCTTCCGCGCGCGACCGACGACGCGCGTGATGGTGGGGCGGTCCTACGACCGTCGCCGGCCCGCGGAGTGGTACGCGGACCACTGGTACACGACCCTCGGCGACACGGACCTCCTGCCGTGACGGACCTCGAACGACGACCGCGCGAGCTGGTGCTGCGCCCGCTGGACCCGGCGCGCGACGTGCCGTCGCTGCTCGAGACGTGGGCGGCGGTGTTCGGTGAACGGCGGTCGGCGGGCGAGTGGTCGCGCCGCTTCCTGGACAACCCCGCCGGCCTGCGCGCGTTCGTCGCTTGCGACGGCGACCGCGTCGTCGCGCAGTACGCGGGCGTCCCGTCGCGCGTGTGGATCGACGGCGAGGAGCACCGCTTCGTGCAGTCGGTCGACTCGCTGGTGCACCCCGACTACCGCGCGGGCTTGAAGCGCCCCGGCTTGTTCGTGCGGCTGGCGCGCGAGTACTTCGCGCACTACGGCGGCCCGCGCCGCGCGGGGGGCGACGACGCGACCGCCGGCGACACGATCCACTACGGCTGGCCGCTGGAGGCGGCGTGGCGCGTCGGCAAGCGCTTCCTGTCGTACGAGCGCGTGCGCGAGGAGCTGGTGCTGGTGCGCGAGCTCGGCGCGACGCCGTCGGCGCCGGCGACGGACTGCGCGGTGGAGGAGCTGCGGCCGGGCGACCTCGCGCCGGGCGCGGACGGCGACGAGATCCGCTGGTTGTGGGAGCGCGCCCTGGGCGCGTGGGGCGCGTCGGCGGTCCGCGACGCCGCCTACTACCGCTGGCGCTGCGCGCCGCAGGGGGACGCGCGGTACCGCTTGCTCGGCGCGCGCGACGCCGCCGTCCGGGGCCGGGCCGTGCTGGAGGAGAAGCGCAACCTGCAGCTCACCGAGGAACAGGCCCGGGCGCGCCGCGAGCTGCTGTTCAACCAGACCAACGAGAAGGTGAGGGTCGCCCGGGAGCAGGCGGCACGTGCGGCTGGCGGCGCCTGAGTCGGCCCGCACTGACCACGTAAATATATAGAGACAGTAACGGCTGTCACGTAAGGTTGACTCACGGCGTCGTTTGGCGCATCCTTGGCTCACGGAGTCAAGGGGAGAGACCACGTGCAGATCGCCACGGCGAGCCTCAGCTTCGAGGGCGCTGCGCTGTCGATGCGCGAGCGATTCGCCCTCAACGGGCCGGCACTGAACGATGCGGTGCGCGACCTGGCCGGATCACTGCGGCCGGTGGCGCGCGAGGTCGCGCTGGTGTCCACGTGCAACCGGACCGAGCTCTACACGGCGGGTCCGCAGGGCGCGCCCACCGCCGACGCGGTGCGTCGCTGGCTGGCGTCCCGTTTCGGGGTCGACGCGGCCGACATCGACGCGCACTGGCGCCTCGAACAGGACAGGCAGGCCGTCAGGCACCTCTTCCGGGTCGCCAGCGGGCTGGAGTCCATGGTGCTGGGCGAACCGCAGATCCTCGGTCAGGTGAAGGGCGCGGCGCGGGTGGCACACGAGGCGGGAGCCCTGGGCACGCATCTGCACAAGCTCTTCCAGCGCAGCTTCTCCGTTGCCAAGGCCGTGCGAGCGCACACGGCGCTCGGCGCCCACGCAGTCTCCATGGGTTCGGTGGCCGTCGGCCTGGCCGAGCGCGTCTTCGGGCCGTTGTCCGAATCGCGGGTCCTGTTCGTCGGCTCCGGGGAGATGATCGCGCTGAGCGCGCGCCACTTCCATCAACGCGCCCCGCGGGAACTCGTCATCGCGAGCCGCAATGCGGGGCGCAGCGGCGAGCTCGCCGCCGGGCTCGGGGGCCGGGCCATTCCCCTGAACGGGCTCGAGCACGCGCTCGCGCAGTTCGACGTCGTGGTCAGCTGCACGGCCAGCGAGTTACCCGTGATCGGCCTGGGCGCGGTGCGCGAGGCCATCCGCGCGCGCCGCCGGCGCCCCATGGTGCTCATCGACCTGGCCGTGCCGCGCGACATCGAGCAGGCCGTCGGCGAACTCGATGACGTCTTCCTGTACACGGTGGACGATCTCGGCCGCCTGCTCGAGAGCGGCCGTGCGGGCCGCAGACAGGCGGTCGCGGAGGCGGACCGCATCGTCGCGGAGCACACCGAGAACTACATGCGCTGGCTGGACGAGCGCGCAAGTGTGCCGGCGATCCGCGATCTGCACGCGCGTGCGGAGCGCATCAAGCGGCGCGAACTCGAACGGGCGCTGCGCGGGCTGCGGCGTGGCGCGGACCCTGCCGCCGTGCTCACCGGCCTGGCGGATGCCCTGTCCGCCAAGTTCGCCCACGGGCCCACCGTGGCGCTGCGCGAGGGCAGTGCCCTGCCTGCCGATGCCGAGGCGCTGGTCGAGCGTCTTCTGCCGGCCGGCCGCTGAGCAGCCGCCGACATGGAACTCGGCGAGGCTTCGCACCTGCAACCGCCGTCGCCGCTGCCCGCCGGATCCGTCGCGTTGCGCGCGGCGCCCGCGCGCCGGCTGTGCACCGATTGCGGTGTGTCCCGTATGGCCGAGCCCTCCCTTTGTGCCACGGCCTGCCAGTTCATCCGCCCAGACCATGATGCGCTCGAACGCAGGGTCCATGGCCGCGCTCGCCGCACGGATGACGACGAACGATTCTTCGGTGTGAGCCGGGGCATGTGGCGCGCCCGGATGCGCGCGCCGGCCCAGGGTGCGCAGTGGAGCGGGATCACGACCGCGCTGGCGGCGAGGCTGCTCGAGACCGGCGAGGTGGATGCCGTGCTGACCGTGCGTCCCGACCCGGCCGATCGCTGGCGCCCCGAGCCGGTGATCGTACGGAGCGCCGGCGACCTGGCCGCCTGCCGTGGCATGCGCATGGGGTTCGCGCCGTTGCTCGCCATGATCGAGCCGGCCATCGCACAGGGTATCCGCCGGCTCGCCGTGATCGCGATCCCGTGTCAGGTCCACGCCCTCAGAGCGCTCGAAGCCCGGCTCGGTCTCGAGGAGCTCGTGGTCATCGGCACGCCCTGCTCGGACAACACGAGCACCGAGAACTTCCACCGCTTCCTGGCCCGGCTGGATCCCGACCCGGCTTCGATCGCCTACCTGGAGTTCCGGGCGGACTATCAGGTCGAGCTGCGTCACGACGACGGGCGGCGCCGGACCATTCCGTTCATTAAGCTGCCGATCTCGGAGCTGGGGGACGACTTCTTCCCCACCACCTGCCGCACCTGCGTCGATTACTGCAACAGCCTGGCCGACGTCTGCGTGGGTTACATGGGCGGCAGCGGTCGCCAGTGGGTGATCGCGCGCAACGCGCGCGGCGAGCGTCTGCTGGACGGGCTCGGCGATGCGCTCGAGCGCGATGCTCCGCGCAGTGCGGGTTCCCGCGCGGGCGCGGTCAGGGGTTTCATGCGCAACCTGGAACGGGCGGCGGGTGGCCTGCCGCTGCGCCGGGCGCCTGACTGGATACGGGGGCTGCTGGCCTGGCTGATGCCGCGGGTCGGGCCGCGCGGGCTCGAGTTCGCTCGCGCCCGGGTCGAGATGAAGGCCGTCGAATCGATCATTCATCTTCGGATGAAGCATCCGCGCAGGCTGCGCGCCATGGTGCCCGACCATGTCTGGCGGCTCGCGCGTCCCTATGGTCTGCATCCTGAAGAACACGAGCGGGCGCGCGCGGGTGGCGCGTCGCCGGCCGTCCGGAGAACACCGAATGCGACATGAACACCCAGGCGACATCGCGTCCTTCGGCGGCCTGCCCAGGGACGGTTCCGGTGACGACGCGGCGCCCGGCGCACGGCCCCGGTCCAGACCGCGCGGCGGCACCCGGAGCACAACGGGCAAAGCAAGCGCCCCGAAGCGCCGCGCCGCGGTCGCCACGGCGGGCACGGCGGCGCGGCCGGTCTACCCGTTCAGCGCCATCGTCGGTCAACCGGACCTCACAGGGGCGCTGCTGATCGCCGCGGTGGACCCGGGCATCGGCGGCGTGCTGATCCTAGGCGACCGCGGAACGGGCAAGTCGACGGCGGTTCGCGGTCTTGCCCGGCTGCTGCCGGACATCGACGTGATTCCGGGCTGCTCCTACAACTGCGCGCCGGGCCGGGCGGCGGGCGTCACGGGCTGCGGTGCCTGCTCGGGCCGGCGGCGGCCGCAGCGCCGGTCCGTGCCGGTGGTGGATCTGCCGCTGGGCGCCAGCGAGGACAGACTCATCGGTTCACTGGACATCGAGCGGGTGCTGACCCATGGTGAGCGCTCGTTCGCCCCCGGGCTCCTCGCGCAGGCCAATCGGGGGTTCCTGTACATCGACGAGGTCAATCTGCTCGAGGACCATCTGGTGGATGCGCTGCTCGACGTGGCCGCATCGGGCGTGAACGTGGTCGAGCGCGACGGGCTGAGCGTGCGCCATCCGGCGCGCTTCGTCCTGGTGGGCAGCGGCAATCCGGAAGAGGGCGAACTCAGGCCGCAGATGCTCGACCGTTTCGGGCTGGCCGTGGACATCGCCACGCCGCGCGACGTCGCGCAGAGAGTCGAGATCATCAAGCGGCGGGATGCCTTCGATCGGGATCCCGAGGCTTTCGTGGCGGCGCACGCGGCGGCAGAGTCCGAACTGCGCGGGCGTATCGTCGCGGCACGTGAGTCGCTGGACGGGATCCGGATCGGGGACGAGGCCTACGAGAGGGCCGCCGAGCTCTGCATGGCCGTGGGCACGGACGGACTGCGGGGCGAACTCACGCTGATCCGTGCCGCGCGGGCACGCGCGGCGCTCGGCGGCTCCGACGCGGTCGATGCCGATGCGCTGCTGGCGGTCGCGCCCATGGCGTTGCGTCACCGTCTGCGCAAGGATCCGCTGGACGAGACCGGCACCGATGCGCGACTCGCGCGGGCGCTGGACAGTGTCCGGTCGACGCCCGCCGACCCGGCAGCCACGGCCGGCCCGGCGGTGCCGTCGTGACGCCCAGGGAGCGCTGGCGCGACGCCCTCCGGGCCGCCTGCCTGCTGGCGCTCGCACCCGGTGAACTGAGCGGCGCGGTGGTGCGGGCCCGTGCCGGGCCGGTGCGCGATCGCTGGCTGCGGATTCTGGCCGGGCTTCTGGGCGTCGACCCGGCCCTGCCGCGTCTGCCCTTCAACGCGGACATCGACACCGTGTGCGGCGGCAGGGATCCTTTCGCGGCCATGGCGGGCCACGACATCGCGGCCGACCGGCAGGAGGGACTTCTTGCGCGGGCCTCGCCCGGTGCACTCGTCGTGCCCATGGCCGAGCGGCTCGATGCCGCCGTGTCCGCGG
Source organism: Gammaproteobacteria bacterium (assembly GCA_030425615.1). Classification (GTDB taxonomy): domain Bacteria; phylum Pseudomonadota; class Gammaproteobacteria; order Burkholderiales; family Burkholderiaceae_E; genus JAUIAI01. The sequence goes on along the minus strand of JAUIAI010000004.1, from coordinate 10,418 downwards.
TCACCGCGCGCGCCCTGCGCGAGCGTCACCTGCCCGGGCAGGCCCGGGGTGCGTCGCCGCTGCGGCTCACGGTGATCGCGCTCGACGAGACCGAGCCCAGCGAGGCTCCGGCCGCGCACGCACTGGCCGCGACGCTGGCGCTCGTGGTCGAGCTCGACGGCGTCGATCGCCGCACGGCCGAGGCCGCCGACGCACCATCGCTCGACGACGCGCGAGCCCGGATGGCCGCCACGACGATGTCCGACGAGTCCCTGAGCCGTCTCTGTGCCGTGGCGCAGCGGCTCGGGGTACCGGGCCTTTGGTTGCCGATGCAGGCGGCCCGCGCGGCGCGCGCCGCCGCCGCGCTCGCCGGGTTCACCGAAGTGGGCGAGACCGAACTCGCCGTGGCCACGCGCCTGGTGTTCGCGCCGCGCGCAACGCTTGCTCAGGGGCCCCTTCCCCCTTCGCCTGAGGAATCGTCGGCGGCAGATGCCGGACAACCCGAGACCGTGTCGCCGAAGGAGGCCGGTTCGCCCGGGACAGGGTCCGACGACGAGAAGGGCCCCGGACGCTCGAGCGCTCCCGAAGAGTCCTCGCAACGCGGCGCCGACGGTGCTTCGGACGAAACAAGGGCGCAGTCCCCGGACGAAGGACAGGATGTCGACACGGCATCGGACCCGGTGCTCGAGCGGCTCGTCCAGACGACGCGCGCGGCGGTGCCCGCCGGATTGCTGGCGCGCCTCGACGGCCGTGGCCGGCGTCCGCTGGCCGGCGGCGCGCGGGGCCGTGACGGGCAGCGTATGCGGGGTGCGGGCGCCGGCCGTCCGGCCGGTGCGCGCCGCGGCCGCCCGGGTGGCGGGCGACGGCTGCACGTGCTGGAGACGCTGCGTGCCGCCCTGCCCATGCAGAGGCTGCGGCAACGACCCGTGGAGTCCGGCGCCCGCGTCCGGATTCTTCCGGAGGATCTGCGCGTGCATCGCACCGTGCAGCGCTCCGGCTCGGTGCTCATCGCCGTGGTCGACGCATCCGGGTCGTCGGCGGTGCAGCGGCTGGGCGAAGCCAAGGGCGCGATCGAGCGCCTGCTGGCCGACTGTTACGTCCGGCGCGACGCGATCGCGTTGATCGCATTCCGCGGACGCGGCGCGCAGTTACTGCTTGCACCCACCCGTTCGCTGACGCGCGCGCGGCGAGAGCTAGGCCGGCTGCCCGGCGGCGGCGGAACGCCATTGGCCGCGGGCCTGAGGATGGCGCTGGAACTGGCCGCGCAGGTCCGCCGCGACGGGCGCCGGCCGGTCCTCGTGCTCCTGACCGATGGCCGTGCCAACGTCGGGCTCGACGGCGAGGGCGGTCGCGAGCGGGCACGCGAGGACGCCCTGCTCGCGGCACGGGCCATGCGGGCGGGCGATCTGCCGGCGCTGGTCATCGATACGTCGAGCCGCGCCGGGGAGGCCGCGCTGAGGGTGGCAGAAGCCATGGGCGGTGACTGCCTGGCACTGCCACACGCCGATTCACGTGCGCTCGAGGCGGCCATGCGCGCGCACCGCGACCGGGCCTGAAGGAGATGCCGTGCAGCCGCTGGACTTCGACACCCACGGCGCGCATTGGCCGAACCGCGAGTTCAGCCGGTTCGTCCAGGCGGGCGGGGTGCGCTGGCACCTGCAGCGTGCCGGGCAGGGGCCGGTGATGTTGCTGTTGCACGGCACCGGTTCCTCGACCCACACCTGGCGCGACTGCCTGCCCCGTCTCGCGGGGCGGTTCGATGCGATCGCCGTCGATCTGCCCGGCCAGGGTTTCTCACGGGCGCAGCCCCGCACGATGTCGCTGCGCGGGATGGCCGATGCGATCGCGTCGCTGCTCGAATCGCTCGGCGTCTCCCCGGCGTGGCTGGTGGGCCATTCCGCGGGAGGCGCGATCGCGTGTCAGCTGGCCCTGGACGGCCGGGTCCGGCCCGTGGGCGTGATCGGTATCAATCCGGCGCTGCTGCCCTTGCGCGGACCCATGGCGTCCCTGTTCGCGCCGCTCGCGCGCATGGTCGTCGGTGTGCCGCTGGTGCCGCGCCTGTTCAGCAGTTTTTCGAGCGACGCCGCGTCCATCCGTCGCCTGATCCGTCAGACGGGCTCCCGCATCGACGACCGCGGCATCGCCCTGTACGGCACGCTGGTGGCCAACGAGGGCCACGTCGCGAACACGCTCGAGATGATGTCGCGCTGGGATCTCGACCCGCTGGCGGACGCTCTTCCGGGGCTGCGCTGTCCGCTGGACCTCATCGTCGGGATGCGTGACCGGACGATCCCTCCGGCGCACGCCGAGTCCGTGGCCGAACGCCTCGCGTATGCGGCGGGTGCGCGCGTGCACCGGGTTCCGGACGCCGGTCATCTGGTCCACGAGGAACAGCCCGAGCGGGTGGTCAGCCTGATCGAGCGGATCGCGCTTCGCCAGGATCCGCAGGCGTTCGCACCGCCGTCCCCAATCCCGAAAGGAGCGCCCTCATGAGCGCCGAGACCGTCAGCCGCGACCTCACGCCTCCGCTTGCACCGCCCTCGCCGCCGGCGGCCCAGGGGCGGACCGCCCAGGCAGGTCAGCGAGGCATCGCGCCGCACGCCGTCGTCATCGGCAGCGGCTTCGGCGGGCTCGCCGCGGCGGTGCGCCTGCTCGCGCGCGGCTATTCGGTGACGGTGCTCGAGCAGTGCGATCGTCCGGGCGGGCGGGCCAGCACCTTCCACCAGGACGGGTTCACCTTCGATGCCGGCCCGACGATCATCACGGCGCCCTTCCTGTTCGAAGAGCTCTGGGCGCTGCTCGGTCGCCGGCTCGCCGACGACGTCACGCTGCGCGCCCTGTCGCCGTTCTACCGGATCCGCTTCCACGACGGCAGCCACTTCGACGTCAGCGACGACCCCGTGGCCATGCGGGAGCAGGTTCAGCGGCTCTACCCGGGTGAACTCGACGGCTTCGAGCGTTTCTACGCCCACAGCCGGGAGATCTGCGCGCTCGGTTTCGAAGCGCTGGGTCACCGTTCGTTCCACGACTGGCGAACCATGCTGGGCACGGCGCCGGATCTCGTCCGGTTGCAGGGCTACCGGAGTGTCTACGGACTCGTCGCGCGTTACGTGCGGCATCCGAATCTGCGCATCGCGCTGAGCTTTCATCCGTTGCTGGTCGGTGGGCATCCGTTCGAGACCACGTCGGTCTACACGCTGATCAGCCACCTCGAGCGGCACTGGGGAGTGCACTGGGCCATGGGGGGCACCGGGAGACTGGTGACGGGGCTCGTCGATCTGATCCGGTCGAACGGCGGTCGAGTGCGGCTGAACGCGAAGGTGGCGGCCATCGACACCCGCGATGGCGCGGTCAGCGGCGTGCGTCTGACCGACGGCACCCGGCTGCCGGCCGAGGTGGTGGTTTCGAACGCCGACTCCGCCGCCACCTACCGCGATCTGCTGCAAGGCCATCGCCGACGCCGCTGGACCGACCGAAGGCTCGATCGCGCCCGTTATTCGATGAGCCTGTTCGTCTGGTACTTCGGTACGCGTCGGCGCTACCCGGGGGTGCCGCATCACTCCATCCTGCTCGGGCCCCGCTATCGGGGGCTGCTGGACGACATCTTTCACGGCCGCTCGCTGCCCGTGGACTTCAGTCTGTACCTGCACCGGCCGAGCGCCACCGATCCGTCCCTGGCGCCCGACGGGTGCGACACGTTCTACGTGCTCTCCCCGGTGCCGCACCTGGACGCCGACATCGATTGGACGCGTGCTGCCGAACCGTACCGACAGCGGGTGGCGCAATGGCTGGAACGCACGATGCTCCCGGGCCTGGGAAGGCAGGTGGTGAGCTCCCGGCTGATGACGCCGCTCGATTTCCGTGACCGACTGGGCAGCCTGAAGGGCGCCGCGTTCGGGCTCGCGCCGGTGATGACGCAGAGTGCCTGGTTCCGGCCGCACAACGTGAGCGAAGAGGTCCGCCACCTCTATCTGGTGGGCGCCGGAACGCATCCGGGTGCTGGCGTTCCCGGTGTGCTGTCGTCGGCGAAGGTCCTCGACGAGGTGGTTCCGCACGGCCGGGTCTGGGCGGGAGCGGGGCGATGAGTGCGCCCCTCGTGCAGGCCGCCGGTCCAGCCGGGGCGCCGGTCGCCCGGGACCGGGAGCGGGACCGGGACGCAGGCGCCGCACCGGAAGCTGCCGGTGCCGGACACCGCGAGCGGCTGCGCGGCGGTTCGCGCTCGTTCTTCGCGGCCTCGCTGCTGCTGCCGCGCGATCTCGCGTCGCGGGCGACCGTGCTCTACGCCTGGTGCCGCGTGGCCGATGACGCCATCGACGAGAGTCCGGACCCGGCTCGGGCGCTCGAAGCGCTGCAGGCCAGGTTGCGCGCGATCGATGCCGGCATGCCCGGCGCGGATCCGGTCGATCGCGACATGGCGGCGCTGATGGGTGAGTGCAGGATTCCGGTGGCGCTGCCGGCGGCTCTGCTCGAAGGCTTCGCCTGGGACGTCGAGTCGCGGTCCTATGCCTCCATCGGTGAGTTGCGCGACTACGGCGCGCGCGTGGCGGGTGCCGTGGGTGTCATGATGGCTTTGCTGATGAGCGTCCGTGAGCCGAACGTGCTCGCCCGCGCGGCCGATCTCGGCGTGGCGATGCAACTGACCAACATCGCCCGCGACGTCGCAGAGGACGCTCGGCGCGGCCGCCTCTACCTGCCCCGGGACTGGATGCGGGAGGCTGGGCTCGAGCCGGAATCGTGGCTGCGCGACCCCACGGCCTCGCCTGCCCTGAATGCCGTGGTGGCCCGGCTTCTGGCGCATGCGGACACGCTCTACGACCGGGCGGCGAGCGGTATCGCGGCACTGCCGGCATCCAGCCGGCCCGGCATGCACGCGGCCCGCCTGCTCTACGCCGAGATCGGCGCGGAACTGCTGCGTCGGGGCGGCGATCCGTTCGCCGGCCGCGCCGTCGTCCCATCGCTTCGCAAGGGTTACGGCCTGTTGCGGGCATTGGCCGCCTGCGCTGTGGGGGGCGTGCCCTCGTGCGACCCGGCTCTGCCCGAGACCGGGTACCTGGTGCGGGCGGTCGGGGAATCACCGGCGCAGGGTCGGGCGTCGCCGATGAACGACCATCCTGTCCTGCGCGGTTCGTTCGGGGTTCAGGCCGTCGGTCCCGCCACGGGCCCGACGATCCATCCGGCGGCCGGATTCCGCCAGGCGTGCCTGGGGGTCTTCCATCTGCTCGAGCGACTCGAGCGCGATGCCCGCACCGGGCGTGGCGCGCCGTGAGCGATGACTGGCTGATCCTGGCCGAGCTGCTGCTGGTGTTCGGCCTGGTCTTTGGATTCGGCATCCGTGAGTTGCTCTGGCTTCGCCGGGACCGCCGCGAGCGAGAGCGGGCGCGTCGGGGCGAGGGGAACGTGGCCGGACCCGACGGCGGCGATGATTCACGCGATGCAAGGGCAGAAGCGGCGGTCGGGACCGAGGCTCCACCGGCGGTCGGGACCGACGCTCCACCGTCGGCATCTCCCGGCCCCCCGGCCGGACGCTGACTCAGTGCGGAGGCCGTGAACGGCGCGGCATGCGAAACGGCAGCATCGCCTGCACCCACGGCCTGACGAACCGATCGAGGTCGATCGTCTCGTGGATCGCGCGCGCGAACTGGCCGGACCCGGAAAGGGTCAGCGCGCTGCGTGCGTAGAACGGCGTGTCCTCCAGCCGGGTGTCCAGCCGGACCCGGTCGGCCGCCGTATGGGTGCGCTGCGGCAGTCCCCAGCGGGTCCGCGGCAGCGCGTGCTCGCGAAGCCCTTCGAGCGGCGTCACCCGTCCGTCCGCTTCGAACGTGTTCGCGATCAGCCGCGGCGCCCCCGCTCTCGGCACGGGCGCGTAGACGATCTCGGTCCGCGCGACCGCATGGGTGCGCATCCAGTGCCAGCCCGAGAAGCCGTTCTCGAGCGGTTCGATGCCGTGATTCATGTCGAGATACGCCTCACCCCGCCAGCGCACGGCCGGTGTCTCGAAAGCAACCTCGACGTCGGCCGCCGGGGCCACCGGATGCCACCAATGGCGTCGTCCGTCATCGAGCGCGTGGTGGTCCGCGAACAGGGCGCGCGGCCTGACGACGATACGCCCGCGCATCGGTGTCAGCCAGGGCGTGGCCCGTTCGTCGACAGCGATCGTGAGCGCATCGCGGTGCCAGTGCAGCCGGCTGCGGCCGATAGTGATCTCGCTGGGCGAGGTGGTCAGTGCGGCGGCCGACCGTTCGGTCATCGCCCAGCGGGAATGTCGCGGCCGATAGAGGATGACGTTGAGCGCGCAATGCTCGCGGGGCCACGGCCGGCCGAGCCGTCTGCTGCGGGCGTAATAGGGCGAGAACACGCTGCCGATGAACGCGATCACCGTGAGCGCGTGCGAGCCGTCCTCGCTGCGGGCATCCAGATACCACCAGGCATAGCCGCCGTCGGGCACTTCGCGATCGAAAGACGGGTAGGTGGGCGCCGGTTCAGACACGGAAGTCCTCGAACAGGGCCTCGGCGGCCAGTCGGCCCGAGAGCGCGGCCATCGGCACGCCCGCGCCGGGGTGCGCACTGCCGCCACTCTGGTAGAGACCGGCGATCGCCGTGCGCGCACCGGGCCGCTCGAAGCTCGCGCGCCAACCATGGCTGACGCGGCCGTACAGTGCGCCGCCGGTGGCCGGGAAGCGCCGTTCGAAGTGCGCGGGGGTGGTGAAGACGTCGGTGTCCGCGACGGGTCGGATCGTCACCGAGCACGCGGCGAGGCGTTCGACGATCGCCTCGCGTGCGGCCGACTCGCGACCGGGTGGCGGAACCTGGTCGCCGTCGGCCGGGGCGTTGATCAGGCACATCAGGCGTTCGCCGGCGCCGCGCTCCGCCGGCTCGTCCGATTGCGCGGCGATGGCTTCCCCGACCCGGTCGGGCGCGCACACGTAGACGGTCCCATCGGACGGGACCTTCCGTGCGGCGAACAGCGCGTCGAACTCGCGTTCGCTGTCGGGTGCGAAGAAGACGTTGTGATAGGACAGAGGCGCAGCGCCTGCGTCGGCCTGCAGGTGCCAGGTCAGGGCGGAGAGTGATCGCCGGGCGGCGGGCATCGGGGTACCCGCGCGCCGTGCCTCCGCGCCGAGGCGGCCCTGGGCGAGCGCGGCGGCATCACCATTGAACACGACGGCGTCCGCGGCCAGCACCCGACCGTCACCGAGCACGACCCCGCGTACGCGGCCACCCTGCACCTGGAGACGGCTCACTTCGGCAGCCGTCTCGAGGGCGACACCCTGCGCGCACGCCACTTCCGCGAGCGCGTCGGCCAGCCGATAGAGCCCGTCCTCGACGACCCAGACGCCACGCGCTTCCACATGGGCGATGAGCATCAGCGTGGCCGGCGCCAGGAAAGGGGACGAGCCGCAGTAGGTGGCGTAGCGTCCGAACAGCTGCACGAGGCGCGGGTCCCGGAAACGGCGGGTCAGCGTGTCCCAGAGCGTGGCGAACGGCTGGATCAAAGCCAGGCCCTTCGGGTTGCTGCGTGCCATGCGCCAGCTCAACGCGGGCGCGCTGCCGCGCGGGTGGCGCATGAACGGCTGTTCGAGCGCTTCGAACATCGCGGCGGTCTCGTCGCAGAACGTGCGGTAGCGGTCGGCCTCGGCCGGGCTCGACCAGTCGGCGATCGCGGCCGCCGCGCGGTCGCGATCGGCGAACAGATCCAGACGGCTGCCGTCTTCCCAGAAGTGGCGCGCAAGCACGTCCAGGCGGCGCAGACCGAGATGCTCGTCGAGGCGGGTACCCGCCCGAGCGAGGGTCTCGTCGATCACCTCCGGCCAGGTGAAGACGGTCGGGCCGGCGTCGGTCGCGCGTCCGCCGGGGCACTCGGCGCGGAGCTTGCCGCCCGGATGCGGTGCGCGCTCGAGCAGACTGACGCGCAGCCCCCGGCTGGCGCATTCGATCGCGGCGATCAGACCTCCGACACCGGCGCCGACGACCACGACCCGGGGGGTGCCCGTGGCGGGCTTCATGTTGTTGACGAGACTCGGACCATGCCTTATGGTGTACATAAGAACTGACAAATACAAGTGTCAGCATAAACTGTCTATGGACAGGTTGCCCGTCCGGTCACCGAGGAGGCCCAGATGGAAGCACGCGAGCGTATCGAAGGGGCATTGCAGGCGGCGCTGAAACTGACCCAGTCGCCCGAAGGGCCGGGGTTGCTGGAAGACGCGTTGCAGCATGCCGTGTTTCCGGGCGGGGCGCGCATCCGGCCGCGACTGACGCAGGCGGTGGCCCTGGCCTGTCGCGATCCGTACCCCGCCGCCACCGACGCGGTCTGCGCCGCGATCGAACTGCTGCACTGCGCATCGCTGGTGCACGACGATCTTCCGTGTTTCGACGATTCGCCGATGCGTCGCGGCAAGCCCTCGGTGCACGCGGCGTTCGGCGAACGCATCGCCGTCCTCACGGGCGACGCGCTGATCGTGCTGGCCTTCGAAACCGTCGCCCGCCGCGTCGCCCATCTGCCGGCGCTGCAGAGCGGCCTGGTGGTCACTCTCTGCCGCGCGGTGGGCATGCCCTCGGGTATCGTGGCCGGGCAGGCGCGCGAGTGTGAACCCGGGGTTCCGCTGGAGCGCTACCAGCGCGAGAAGACGGGCGCGCTCTTCGCCGGTGCCACCATGGCGGGTGCGGCCGCCGCCGGCGTCTCCCCCGAGCCCTGGCGCGCGCTCGGCGACGGCATCGGGGAAGCATTCCAGATCGCGGACGACATCCTCGACGCCCGCTCCTCGGCCGACCGCATCGGCAAGCCCGTGGGCCGGGACGTCGCGCTCGACCGCCCCAGCGCGGTCAGGGAACTGGGCCTGCATGGCGCGGCGCTCAGGCTTCGCGAGCGGGTCGAGCAGGCGGTCGCGTCGATTCCGGACTGCGCGGGCCGCGAGCCGCTCGCCACCCTCGTACGGGCGCAGGCGCTGCAGTTCGTGCCGGCCGATCTGCTGCCCGTCGCCGCGTGATGCTTCCCGGCGCGGGCGCCCTGTCGTTCGCGTTCGTGTTCGCACGCTGGCGGGACCGCCTGTTGGCCAACCCGGCGCTGCAGCGGCGCCTGATGGCGCTGCCGCCGGTGCGCTGGGTCGCGCGGCGTCAGTTGCGCTCCCTGTTCGATCTCTGCGCCGGTTTCGTCTACAGCCAGGTGCTGGCGGCCTGCGTGGAGCTGGGGTTGTTCTCGCGCCTCGCCGGCGGACCGCGTGCCGTGAACGAGATCCTGGCCGGCAATCCGCACGGGGCGGATCTGAGCCCGGAGGCGTTGATCACGCTACTCGATGCCGCAGTCGCGCTGCGGCTTCTGCGTCGCGAGCATCGTGACGGCGTTGCGCACTACGGGCTCGGAGCTCACGGTGCGGTGATCGCGGGCGACCCCGGACTGGTCGCCATGATCCGTCATCATCGTCTGCTCTATCGCGACCTGACCGATCCATTGGCCTGCCTGCGCACGCCGCCCGGCGGGCTGGCGCGCTACTGGGCCTATGCGGACGGCGACGACACGGGTCGTCTGCAACCGGAGCGTGTCGCCGAGTACACGGCACTGATGGCCGAGTCGCAGACCCTGGTGGCGCAGACGGTGCTGGCGGCCTACCCGCTGACGCGACATCGCGCGGTGCTCGATGTCGGCGGGGGCAGCGGGGTGTTCCTGGCCACCGTGGCGGCGGGTGATCGCCCGCCCGCGCTGCATCTGTTCGATCTGCCGCCGGTCGCGGCCCTGGCGCGCGAACGCCTGGCCGCCCGGTTGCCGAACGGCGTCCGGGTCGGCGTCCACGGAGGCGACTTCCTGCGCGATGCGCTGCCGGCGGTGGCCGATCTGATCACGCTGGTACGGATCGCACACGACCACGACGATGCACCGCTCGCGCAGTTGCTGGCGGCCGCGTTCCGGGCCCTGCCCCCAGGCGGCAGGTTGCTGCTGGCCGAGCCGATGGCGGGCACCCGCGGCGGCGAGCGGATCGCGGATGCCTACTTCGGCGTCTACCTGCGGGCCATGGGGTCCGGAAGACCGCGCACGCGTGCGGAGCTCACCGGTCTGCTGTCCGGCGCGGGCTTCGTGCGGGTGCGCGAGCGTCCGTCCCGGCTGCCTGAACTCGTCCGGGTGCTGATCGCCGAGCGACCTTCGACTGTCAAAAATACTTGACGTACAAAATAGTAAGAGTAGATTGACACACAGGGAGGCTCGGAAACGTTGACAGTCGCGCACAAAAAACCAGGTTCGGTCACGCGGCCCGTTGCACGGGCCGCGGCACTCGCGGTTCGGTTTCCCGGGCCGGGACGAGTCGAGCTGGAGCACACGCCGTTGCGTGCCGCCGCCGACGACGACGTCGTAATCGCCGTGCACCACAGCGCGATCAGCACGGGCACCGAGAAGTTGCTCTACACCGGCCGCATGCCCTGGTTCCCGGGGCTCGCCTGGCCGCTCG
>JAUIAI010000732.1 GCA_030425615.1 Gammaproteobacteria bacterium | reverse complement strand
GAGCTTCAATCTGGAGCTCTTTGGCAAGAACACGGACTTGGCACCGGGCGCGAGCACATCGCTGAGCCACACCTACGAGGTCCGCAGTGGCACCGCCGAGGTCGCGGCCCTCGCCGCCCTCGTGAAACCCGGCGCCGCCACGCCCCCGCCGGAGGCCACGTGGATCCCAGGCCGCATCGGCCAAGCCGCCAAGCTGACCGCCGGCCCGCTCCTGCTCCCAGCGTTGCCTGCGGCCATCGATACTGCTGGCACGGTAGAGGCGTGGATTCGCCTGCCCGATGGCTACGAGACCCTCGTGGGCGAGCGTGGTGTAACCCTCTCGGGCGGGCAACGCCAGCGCGTGGCCATTGCGCGCGCCCTGCTCGCCGACGCCCGACTCCTGCTTCTCGACGACGCCCTGAGTGCCGTCGACACGGCGACGGAGACGAACATCCTCGCCCATCTGCGCGCGGCGCGTCGCGGGCGGACCACGATCGTGGTCACCCATCGGCTTTCGGCGGTGGTCGACGCCGATTTGATCATCGTGCTCGAGCACGGACATCTGATCGAGCGCGGGACGCACGCGCAACTGCTCGCGCGAAACGGCTGGTATGCGCGGCAGTGGCAGTACCAGCAACTGGAGGCGAGCCTCGATGCCGACTGAACAGGCCCATGCCGCCGGGGACGACGAGCAGCCGCGCACGCCGGTCGCCACGGGTGCGCGCTCCGGCGACGCACGCGGCAGGCCCGCTCGCCGGCCGGGCGAGATGCGGCGCGCCGCCGCCCTGCTGGTGCGTGCCTTGCGCACGGACTCGCGACGTTTCTTCGTCACGCTCTTCTGGCTCGTGATCGCCGCCGGTTTCGACGCGCTCGGCCCCCTGCTGGGCAAGATCTTCATCGACGACTACCTGGTCCCGCGTCGTGACGACGTCGCGACGGTGGCCGCGTTGCTCGGCGCGGCGCTCGTCAGCGGCTGGCTTGCCGGCGGCCTTCGCTACCTGACCCTGATCCGCATGGCCGATATCGCGATGAGCGCGGTCCGCAGGCTCAGGGAGTGGGTCTTCGCCCATGTGCTTCGTCTTCCGATCGCGCACTTCGACCGCGCGATCACCGGCCAGCTGGTGAGCCGGATCACCAACGACACGGAACAGATCCGGCAGCTGTACGTTCAGGTGCTGTTCGAGGTGCTCCAGGGGCTTTGTCTCCTGCTCGCGGCGGTGGCCGCGATGGCCTGGCTCGACTGGCGACTGATGCTCATCGTGCTCACCCTGGTGCCCGTGCTCTCGGGCATCGTCTGGGCCTACCGCCGGCTCAGTGCCGCGGCGGTCGAGGCCACGCGCGAACTGCGCAGCGACATCAATGCCCGCATGGCCGAGTCCATCGCCGGCATGGCGGTGCTCCAGGCCACCGGCAGCGCCCGCCGGTTCGCCCGCCGCTTCGGGGAGGTGAACCGTGCCTACTACCGCTCCCGACAGCGCGAGATCCGGGCCAACGCGTTCCTGTTGCGCCCGGCCATGGACCTGGTGAACGTCCTGCTGGTGGTCGCGGTGATCGCCGTGTTCGGTTGGCGCGCCGATGCGGCGCTCGAGATCGGGCTGCTCTATGCGTTCATCAGCTACGTGGCACGCGTGGTCGAGCCATTGAACCAGATCACCCAGCAGTTCTCCATCCTGCAGCAGTCTCTGGTCGCGGCGGCGCGCGTCGATTCCCTGCTGGAAACCCCGGCCCCCCGGCGGCCGTGATCCCCGCATGGGCGACGGCAGCGTCGTCCTCGATGCGGTGACCTTCGCCTACCGGCCGGGCGAGCCCGTCCTGCACGCGGTGTCGATGACGATGCACAGTGGAGGTTTCTTCGGCATCGTCGGACATACCGGCGCCGGCAAATCCACTGTGCTCGCGCTGATGCTGCGCTACTACGCCCCCGACAGCGGCACGATCTCGATGGGCGGCGTCCCGGTCGGACGGCTCGGCGAGACCGGATTCCGTGAGGACCTGGCGCTGGTTCCGCAGGAACCCTTCCTGGTCGCCGACACCGTGGCGGCGAACATCGACATGGGGCGCGGACTGCCCCGGGAGCAGATCGAGGCGGCCGCGCGCCAGGCGGATGCGCACGATTTCGTGGTCGCGCTGGAGAACGGCTACGAAACGCCGCTCGGCGAGGGCGGTGCGCGCCTGTCGGCGGGGCAGAAGCAACTCGTGGCCATCGCCCGCGCGCTCGCCGGCAGGCCGCGCATCCTGCTGCTGGACGAAGCGACCTCGCGGGTGGACAGCGACACCGAGCGCCGGCTGGCGGGAGCCCTGGCCTCGTTGCGCGGGCGGGTGACGGTGATCGCGATCGCCCACCGGCTCTCGACCATCCGGGCGGCCGACCGGATCTTCGTGCTCAGCCACGGGCATCTCGCCGAGAGCGGCGATCACGCCATGCTGATGGGGATGCAGGGCGGCATCTACCAGCGTCTGACCAGACTGCAGCGACTGTCGGACTCACAGGCCGATCCCTGAGCGTTCGCTCCGCCGGCGGCGGCCCTTCCTCCGCCGGCGGGGGCCCCTCCGATGCGGCCGCTGCCACCCGCGGGCCGCCGTACCCCGCGCGGGGTACGAACG
>JAUIAI010000731.1 GCA_030425615.1 Gammaproteobacteria bacterium | reverse complement strand
CGACCACGACTTCGAGCATCTGTTCGGTTCGTGGTTCAACCGCGGCTTTCTGGTGTTGCGGCACATCGACTGGCGCTCGCCCGCGAATCTGCTCGAGAAGATCATCGAGTACGAGGCGGTGCACGCCATCAACGACTGGAACGATCTGCGCAGGCGCACCGAACCGCCGGACCGGCGTTGTTTCGCGTTCTTCCACCCGGCCATGCCCGACGAGCCTTTGATTTTCGTCGAAGTCGCCCTCACCGACGGCATTCCGGGGTCCATCCAGGCGGTGCTGGCCGAAGACCGCGAACCGCTGCCGGCCGAGCGCGCGAGCACGGCGGTGTTCTATTCCATCTCCAACTGCCAGGCCGGGCTTCGCGGCGTTTCGTTCGGCAACTTCCTGATCAAGCAGGTGGCGCGCGATCTCGCCGAGGAGTTGCCCCAGCTCAAGCAGTTCGTCACGCTGTCGCCGGTGCCGGGTCTGGTTGACTGGGCGGCCCGGGCCATCAAGGAGCCGGCGTCGGATGCCGAGCGGGCCGCGCTCGTGCGTCTGCTGGAGATCGCGCAGACGGGCGGCCAGCCCACGGAACCGGGCGACGGCGTGGAGCCCACCCAGGCCGAGCGTTCCGCGGTGCTCGCGCAGGCGGCGCGCTACCTGTGCGACGAGAAGCGGCGCGACGGCCTGCCGCTGGACCCGGTGGCCCGCTTCCACCTGGGCAACGGCGCGCTGCTGGCCCGCGTGAACTGGGGCGCCGACGCCAGCACCAAGGGCCATGCGCAGTCGGCCGGCATCATGGTCAACTACCTCTACGAGCTGGACAAGGTGGAGGCGCGACACGAGAGCTACCAGTCCGCCCAGGAGGTGGCCACCGCGCGCGAGGTCAGGTCGCTGGCCGACGCCGCGCGCAAGCTGCGGCGTGCCCGCGAGGCCCGCGCCGAGAGCTAGCCGGCTGCCGTGCCCGCGACGCGCCCGGCGTCGGCGCCGTCCGAACACTTACCGAATCAGCCTGATCAAGGAGTCTTCCCAATGACCGCACCCCTGGAGGGTATCCGGGTCGTCGACCTGACCCGTATCCTGGCCGGCCCGAGCTGCACGCAGATGCTCGGCGACCTCGGCGCCGACGTCATCAAGGTCGAGATGCCCGGCAGCGGCGACGACACGCGCAAGTGGGCGCCGCCCTATCTCAGCGACGCCGATGGCAAGACGGTGGGCGAGAGTGCCTACTTCCAGTGTGCCAACCGCAACAAGCGCTCGGTCACGGTCAACATCGGCAGCGACGCCGGGCAGAAGCTGGTGCGTGAGTTGCTGTCTAAGGCGGACGTCCTGGTGGAGAACTTCAAATTCGGCGGACTCGCCAAATACGGGCTCGACTACGAGAGCCTGAAGGACGAGTTCCCCCGCCTGGTGTATTGCTCGATCACCGGCTTCGGCCACACCGGACCCTACGCGAAACGCCCGGGCTACGACGTGCTGATCCAGGGCATGGGCGGCCTCATGTCCGTCACCGGTGCCCGCGACGGCGAGCCGCAGAAGTGCGGCGTGCCGGTGTCGGATCTCATGGCCGGCATGTACGCCGCGGTGTCCATCTGCGCGGCACTGCGCCACCGCGAGATCAGCGGCAAGGGGCAGGCCGTGGACATCGGCATGCTCGATACCACGGTGGCGATGATGTCGGTGCAGGCGCTGAACTACCTGTCCACCGACGAGGTGCCGAAGCGCCTGGGCAACGAGCATCCGAACATCGCGCCGTATCAGGTGTTCCCCACCGCCGACGGCAACATCGTCATCGCCTGCGGCAACCAGCAGCAGTACGAGCGCTTCTGCAACCTGATCGGGCGGCCGGATCTGCTCACCGACGCCCGGTTCGTGGACAACGCCGCGCGGCTTTCGCACCGTGTGGAACTGGCGGCCGAGATCGCCACGGAGCTCACCCGGCAGCCCTCGGCGCACTGGCTGGCGGAGCTGGAGAAACAGTCGATCTCCTGCGGGCCCATCAACAACCTCGAGCAGGTGTTCGCCGACGAGCAGGTGCAGGCGCGCGGCATGCGGCTGCAGATGCCGCATCCGGCGCTGGGGGACAAACCGGTCTCGCTGGTGGCGAGTCCGATGCGGTTCACGGGCACGCCGGTGTCTTACCGTCATGCTCCGCCGATGCTCGGCCAGCATACCGACGAAGTGCTGCGCGAGGTGCTGGGGCTCGACGACGCGGCGATTTCCGCCATGCGCGAGGCCGGGACCATCTGACCCGGTGCGCCGGCGTGCGGACCCGGCGCGCGAGTGAGCGTCAGAGCACGCTGCGCAGGATCAGCAGGACGCCGCTGGCACCGGAGATCGCCAGCATGCCCGCGCGCAGCCAGCGGGCGGGCAGGCGTCCGATGGCGAACCGGGCCAGCGCCAGTCCGAGCAACAGGCCGGGCAGCAGCCAGAGGCCGCGGTTCAGGTCGGCCGGCCCCACGCGGCCGAGAGCGGCCAGCGCGGCCAGCGACAGGATGGCCGCGAGCACGAAGGCCAGCGCGATCATGGCCCGGGCACGCTCCAGCGGGGCGCCGGCGTAGAGAATCGCCAGCGGTGGTCCGTGAATGCCGGCGATGGTGCCCATCGC
>JAUIAI010000730.1 GCA_030425615.1 Gammaproteobacteria bacterium | reverse complement strand
CAGCGTGTTCGGCTTCCAGAAGGTGCTCAAGCATTACTACCTGCAGGGCCTGCACCAGAACATCGTCAACGCCGATCTCTACATCAACGGTGACGTCTGGAACAAGCTCTCCGACGGGCAGAAGCGGGCCATGGAGGTCGCCGCCAACGCGTCGCTGATGAAAGCGGTCTCGTACCGGATCGCCGAGAACGGCAAGGCGCTCAAGGAGCTCACCGAAAAGCACGGCGTGCAGTTGCACGACACGCCGGCCGAGTACTTCGAGGCCTATGGCGCGGCGGCGATGAAGAGCTTCGAGAAGAACGCCGCGGACAACGCATTCTTCAAGAAAGTCTGGGACAGTCAGAAGGCGTTCGCCGAGTATGCGATCCCGTTCTGGGCAGGCGCGCAGAAGTCGAACGCCGGAATCGGCGCTGCGTATGCCAGGGTACTCGCAGACAAGAAGTGATCTGACGGCCCAGGCTCCGCGGACGCATCTCGCGTGACCCTCCGAGGTCGCGCGTGATGCACCGCGGTCTTGCCGCCGGCCCGAAGCCGGAGACGAGCGGGCAGCTCGCGATTCCGACTGCCATCCCGTCTCCGGCTTCTTTTTTGTGCACGCCACCGCTCGAGACCATGACCGAGAAACTGGAAATCGCCGACGAGTCGATCGCGAACCGGCGCAGCGACGACATCGACGCACTGCCCACCGACATGCCTGGCTGGGTACGCCGAACGATCGTCATCATCGAACGCATCAGCCTCTGGAGCGGTCGTCTGTTCGGGGTGCTGATCGTGCCGCTCATCTTCGCGATGGTCTACGAGATCATCGTGCGGCGTGCGGGCAGCCCCACCGTGTGGGCGTATGACCTGAGCCGGATGCTCTACGGGGCGCTGTTCATCCTGGGCGCCGGATACGCACTCGCCAAAGGCGTGCACATCCGCTCGGATTTCCTCTATCGCGGCTGGTCGGTCAAGACCCAGGGCCGTGTGGACCTCCTGCTCTACCTGGTGTTCTTCCTGCCCACCATGGTGATCTTCCTGTGGGTGTCCACCGAGTGGGCGTGGCAGGCCATCGATCGCGCCGAACGCGGAATGGATACAGCGTGGATGCCCCTGCTCGGCCCGATCAAGGCCTGCCTGCCCGTGGGCATTCTGCTGCTGCTGATACAGGGCATTTCCGAAACGCTCAAGAGCTGGTACGCGGCCACCCGCGGCCGCTGGCCGCAGGAGTAAGCCATGTCACCGGAAATGATCGGCCTGCTCATGATCGGCGGGATGCTGTTCGGCATCTTCATCGGCTTTCCCATCTCCTTCACCCTGATCTTCCTCGGCATCACCTTCGGATACTGGGGGTTCGGCGATCTCGTCTTCTATCTGCTGACGCTGCAGTTCTACGGCACCATGATGGAGCAGACGCTCGCCGCGGTGCCGTTGTTCGTGTTCATGGGCATCATGATGGAGCAGGCCAACCTCATGGAGCGCCTGTTCGACTCGATCCAGAAGATTCTTTCGCGCGTCACGGGCTCGCTCTATCTCGCCGTCGCATTCGTGTCCACGGTGTTCGCCGCAGCCACCGGCATCGTCGGCGCGTCGGTGACCATTCTCGGCATCATGGCCGGCAAGCCCATGATCCGCAGCAAGTACGACGTCAAGCTGTCGTCCGGCCTCATCGCAGCCGGCGGCACGCTGGGAATCCTGATCCCGCCGTCGATCATGCTGGTGGTCATGGGTCCGGTGCTCGAGATCCCGGTCACGACGCTGTTCGCGGCCGCGATCGTACCGGGCATGCTGCTGGCCACCCTGTTCACCGGCTACGCGATGGTGCGCTGCTGGCTGAATCCCTCCCTGGGCCCGCCCCTGCCGGAAGAGGAGCACCCGGAAAACATGGCGGCCGTATGGGGCGAGTTCTTCTTCGGACTGGTCCCTCCGGCGGCGCTCGTGCTCGCCGCGCTCGGTTCGATCCTGTTCGGCTACGCGACCCCCACGGAGGGCGCCGGCTGCGGCGCGGCCGGCGCGTTGCTGCTGTCGCTGCTCTACGGCAAGCTGAACTGGCCGAATCTGCGCGACGCGATGATCAAGACGCTCGAGATCTCGGTACTGATCCTGTTCCTCGTCGCGGCCAGCAACTTCTTCGGCGCAGTGTTCGCCCGGCTCGGCACGCCCACGATGCTCACCGAACTGCTGCTGGGACTCGATCTGAACCGCTATGTCCTGCTGTTCATGATCATGGCGCTGATCTTCCTGCTCGGCTGGCCGCTCGAATGGGTGCCGATCGTGCTGATCGTCGTTCCGTTCCTGCTGCCGCTGGTCACCAAACTCGGCTTCGACCTCACCTGGTTCGGAATCCTCGTGGCGGTGAACCTCCAGACCGCATGGTTGTCACCACCGGTGGCGCTGTCGGCCTACTTCCTGAAAGGGGTCGTACCCCAGTGGGAGCTGTCCGACATCTACAAGGGGATGCTGCAGTTCATGGGCCTGCAGCTGACGGCACTGATCCTGATCATCGTGTTCCCGGAGATCGCGCTCTGGCTGCCACGCTGGATCTACGGAGAATGACGTGAAAACGCCCGCCCGGCGTGTCACACCGGGCGGGCGTCGGCGGGATCGAA
>JAUIAI010000729.1 GCA_030425615.1 Gammaproteobacteria bacterium | reverse complement strand
GCGACGTCCGTTCGTCGCCTTGAACTGCGGCGCGGTCTCTCCGACGCTCATCGAGAGCGAACTCTTCGGCCACGAGCGCGGCAGCTTCACCGGAGCGAGTCGTACCCACCGAGGCTACTTCGAGCGCGCGGCGGGTGGCACGGGCGGTGCGCGAGGTGGTGCGGCCCGATGGTCTCAACCTGCTGCAATGCAATGGCGAGGCGGCGGCACAGTCCGTGCTGCACTTCCACGTGCACGTGCTGCCGCGTCACCACGGCGACGGCGCCCCCCTGAACTGGTCGCTGGTGCCCGGCGACCGGGACGAGATCGGCGCCCTGGCCGGGCGCATTGCCGAGGCCATCGACCGCGACGGGGCATGAAGCGGGCCTGGTGCAGGCAGTGCGCCTGCCAATGCCTCAAGCGGTCGGCGAACCGCTGAGCCGCGACTCCACGCTGGACACCTTGTCGGCCAGGCTCTGGTCGCGGTCGGTGCGGCTGCCCATGCGCATGGTGGCGTGTACCCGTGGTGCGCCCATGTCGTGGACCACCTCGAAGCAGCGGCGCACCGCGGCCATCACCACGTCCCACTCGCCCTCGACGCCGGTGCCGTAGGCATGCAGGCGCGGCGCCAGGCCGGCTTTTTCGAACACCCGCTGGCAGGCGGCCACGTGGGCCGAGACGGATACCCCGACGCCAAGGGGCACCAGGCACAGGTCGATGGCAATTTTCATCTTCGATCTCCGGGAACTCTCTCAAGTCATTGAAAAACAATAAAGACGTTGGTTTTACGGCGATGTTGCGCGTTACGACGAGGTAATCTGGGAAACCTTCCGGCCATCACCGTGGTCTATCTGGTTACCGGGCACAGGGCGTGCCCGTCCCGCTCCTCCTCCCTGAGCGGGTGGCCCCGGATCCGCCCGGGGCCGCTGATTCAACGCCCCGGCAACCGATTTGCCTGACCGGTGCCGGGGCTTTTTTCTGCCCGTTGCACGGTCACGCGGTCCATTCACCGGCGTCCCCGGCACCGCCGGCGCCCACTCCAGCTCCTCCGCCCGCACCGGATCCCCCGCCGCCGCGCGCCGCGCGAGCTCCGCCTCGACGTCCTCGGGCGACACGACCCACTGCGACAGCGGCGCGTGCCACAACAGACCACCCGCCCAGACGGCGAGGAACATCACGAGGATCGACAGCCAGACGATCCAACGTCGCGAGCGAGCCGGATTCGACATCGGCGCAGACTACCACGTACGGAACGCGGCGCGCCCCTCCCACCCGCGGTGGAAGAGGCGCGCCGTGTTCACGTTCCGTCGCCGCGCGACGGCGTCGCTCAACCGAACTGGATGCCCTGCGCCAGCGGCAGCTCGGTCGAGTAGTTGACCGTGTTCGTCTGGCGGCGCATGTAGGCCTTCCAGGCGTCGGAGCCGGACTCGCGGCCGCCGCCGGTCTCCTTCTCGCCGCCGAAGGCGCCGCCGATCTCGGCGCCCGAGGTGCCGATGTTCACGTTGGCGATGCCGCAGTCGGAGCCGGCCGCGGAGAGGAAGCGCTCGGCGTTGCGCATGTTCATGGTGAAGATCGCCGACGACAGGCCCTGCGGCACGTCGTTGTGCTTGGCGATCGCGTCGTCCAGGTCCTTGACGCGGATCAAGTACAGGACCGGCGCGAAGGTCTCCTTCTGCACCATCTCGTAGTGGTTCTCGGCGCGCATCACGGCGGGCACGACGTAGGTGCCGCCCGCGATGTCGGCGGGGACGTCCGCGCGGCCGCCGCCGCACAGGAGCTCGCCGCCCTCGGCCTTCACGCCCTCGATCGCGGTCTGCATCGCGTCGGCGGAACCGCCGTCGATCAGCGGGCCGCACAGCGTGCCCTCCGCCATCGGGTCGCCGATCTTGATGCCCTGGTACGCCTTGACCAGGCGTTGCTCGACCTCGTCGGCGATCGATTCGTGCAGCAGCACGCGGCGCGTCGAGGTGCAACGCTGGCCCGCCGTGCCGACCGCGCCGAACAGGATCGCGGGCAGCGCCATGTCGAGGTCGGCGTCGTCCATCACGATCATCGCGTTGTTGCCGCCCAGCTCGAGGATCGTCTTGCCGAAGCGCTTGGCGACCGTCTGGCCGACGTGGCGGCCGACCGCGGTCGATCCGGTGAAGGAGATCAGCGGCACGCGCGTGTCGTTGATCAGCGGCTCGGCGACGTCGTCGACCGAACCGAAGCACAGCGCGGCGAGCGCCCCGAGGCCCTCGGCCTCCAGCACGGGGCGCACGACGTTCGTCAGGCCGATCGCGCACAGCGGCGTCGCCGGCGCGGGCTTCCACACGCAGCTGTTGCCGCAGATCCACGCCAGCATCGAGTTCCAACCCCAGACCGCCATCGGGAAGTTGAACGCGGTGATGATGCCGACGACGCCCAGCGGGTGGTACTGCTCGCGCATCGCGTGGCCCGGACGCTCGGAGTGCATCGACAGGCCGTACATCATCCGCGACTGGCCGACGGCGAAGTCGCAGATGTCGATGACCTCCTGCACCTCGCCCCAGCCCTCCTGCACGATCTTGCCCATCTCGAGCGTGATCAAGCGGCCCAGCGCGTCCTTCTTCTCGCGGATCGCGTTGCCCAT
>JAUIAI010000728.1 GCA_030425615.1 Gammaproteobacteria bacterium | reverse complement strand
GGTGAGCGCGCGGTCCTTGGTCGTCTTCGCGCGGAACCCGTCGGCCAGGATCACGAATTTGACCGGGTCGTCGCCGGACTGCGCCCCCACCGTGGCGAGCCAGTAGAGGATGTCGAAGGTGATCGGCCGGGACGCTATGTCGTAGACGGCGGTGATCATGGGCGCCGGTACAGCACGTTCACCGTCGGGCACTCGGCCTCGCGGGAGCGGTCCTTGCGGTACTCCCAGTTCGACCGCTCCGACACCTTGACCAGTCCAGCCGCCTCGATGATCGCCGGTAGGTCGGCGTCGGTGTTCCGGTTGAGCTCGATCAGCAGGCTCTTGACCGCCGCCAGCACGTTGGCGCCGCCCCGAAGGATCTCCCGCTCCCGGCCGTCCACGTCGATCTTCAGGTGATCGGGGGAGGGGAACTTCTGGGTGAGCGCGTCGAGCGTGGTCCCGTAGACGACCGGCCCGCGATTGCCGCCGAACTGGTTGTAGGCGCCGGCCCGGGTGATGTAGGGCACGGCCAGATGGTCGAAGCCGATGCGATCGTAGAGCGCCGTCATCACGGGCGTCACAGCGTCGTCCAGGCCGTTCAGCGCGACGTTCTCGGCCAACAGGGCGAAGTTCTGCGGCTCCGGCTCGAAGGCGAGCGCCCGCACCCCCGCCTGCGCGGCGTACAGCGAGTATTTCCCGATGTGCGCGCCGACATCCCACAGCACCTCGCCGGGGCGCATGGAGTCGAGCCATTCGACCGTCTCCGGCTCCTCCTCGTAGAAACTGCGGACGTGCCAGACGATGCGACCGTGACCGGCGCGGAACCGCAGCGACCCGTGCGGCGTCCGCAAGGTCGAGACGGGGCGCGCGGCCTGAACGATCTCGGTCGGCAAAGCGGCGTCGGTGTTGAGTCGCAGCGTTCCGACGACGGCGCCCGCGATCTTGCGCAGCGCGTACTGCCCCCAGGAGCGGGCGACGTCAGAGCCGATGGCCGAAGGATCGACGGCGGTCACGTCAGCACGCCCATCTCGCAGTCGAGGGTCATGTACAGCTCGCGCGGGTTGTTGAAGCCGTCGAAGCGGATGTTCAGGTTCTTGCCCTGCCAGACGAACCGGCTCTTGGCCGTGATGTCCGTGCGACGGCGGATCGTCACCCGGTAGTTCGCCGGGCTTTCCAGTTGCGCCGCCTGCAGCCGCTCGCGCCCGCCCATCGGCGTCACCTTGGCCCACAGGGTCGCGACGGTGGTCCAGGTCTCTACTCGGCCGCCTCCGTCGTCGGTCGTGTAGCCGAGCGACTGAAGCGTCACGCGCTGATCGAGGTCTCCCGGTCCCATGTCAGCGCCTCCAACAGAAACGGCCAGACCTTGCCCTCGGTCGCCTCTCGTGGCGTCCACTGCCAGGAGGCGAGGTATTCGAGGAACCGCTGGCGCTGATCTACCGACCGCTGTTCCGGTTCCCGGTCGACCCCGTACCCGTGCAGGGCGCAGACGGCGCCATCCTCGGCCAGAACCGGGACACCGCAGACGACCGCGTCGACGCCCACGTTCGAGTGCTGGCACACCACCAGCGATGCATCCCGGATCACGTCGTTGATCGAACCGTCAGCCACCGTGGCGTCTGCGCCCGTGACTGGCGCGAAGCCGGCCGGCTTGACCTTCGGGCGATACCAGACCCTCTTGCCGGGCCAGCGCCGCCTGACGATCTCGAGCGCCTTCGTCTCGAACTCGCCGACACCATAGCCGGAATTGAGGCATCCCTTCACGCCCTGGCCGACGATGACGATCGGGCCGTCCGGGTTGCCCCAGTCCTTGGCCATGCAGCCATACTGACGCAGCCGGTCGGGAGACGGCTTGGCGCGGTAAAGCATCCGGTCGCAGTGCTTGCCGTCGACGGCGACCCGCAAGAGCGCCTGGCGCCTGTCAGGGATCTTCCTCGCCCAGTACCCGATGTCGAAAACAATCGTCCGGCCGCCGGCCTCGCGGTGCCGCAGATAGGCGTCGAACCGCGCTCCGTCCCCCAGCCCGTAGGTCGCCAGCACCTCACGGTCGCCGCGGTACTTCTCGGTGCGGACGGTATCTACGCCGACCGATCTGGCGGTCTCGTGCAGCGCTTCCAGCATGTACCGGCCGCGGGAGTTCATCGGGCCGATCAAGATCTCGGCTTCCAAGCGATGCCTCCATGCGAACGGGCCGGCCCCGTAGAAGCCGGCCCTATTGCGTTGACTTGACTGCCAAGCCCCGCCTCACGCGGCCCGTCCATGCCTTGACGGTCCCGGCCTATCCCAGCCAGCCCATCCATGCCTATCCGGTCCATTCCCAGACCAGACTATCCGTGCCTGTCGTGCCTCAGCTTGCCAGACCTTTACTCGCCGTACCGCACCTCGCCATGACGTACTCGGCCCGGCCATGCCACGCCTGCCGCGCCATTCCCGGACGGGACTATCCGTGCCTGCGTTGCCCTTCCAGACCGGGCCTGTCCCAGACTTTCCGAACCTCGCCTCGCCCAGCCATTCCAAGCCAGCCACGCCGGACCTTGCGTTGCCGCAACCAGTCAGTCGCCGCCCCGCCTCACCTGCCAGACCAAACCGCACCCGACCCGGCCGCTCTCCGCCT
>JAUIAI010000727.1 GCA_030425615.1 Gammaproteobacteria bacterium | reverse complement strand
AACCCGCCGTGAACGGGCGGGGGCTGTCGGCCGCCCGGCTTGCTGCCGAGCCGCTGTGGGTCCGGTCGCTCGCGGGCGGGGCGCGGATCCGGCCGCGTGTCGGCGGGCCTTCCAGGCGGCTGAAGCTTCTCTGCCAGGAGCGGGGTCTCGCGGTCTGGGAGCGCCGTGGTCTGCCCATGCTGGTCGACGTCGCCGGGAACGTGGTCCATGTGCCCGGTCTGGCCAGCGACGGCGCGTGGCAGGCCGTGTCGGATGCCGAACCCGCGCTGGACGTGCGCTTCGAACCCCTATAATCGGCGGCTTTTTCCCGCGGATCATCGTGTCACTCATCGTTCACAAGTACGGCGGCACCTCCATGGGCTCGATCGAGCGCATCGGCAACGTTGCCCGCCGGGTGGCCAAATGGCGCCGGGCCGGCCACGACGTCGTCGTCGTGCCCTCGGCCATGGCCGGCGAGACCAACCGGCTGCTCGGCCTGGCGGCCGAACTCAAGGCGCCGCAGACCCAGGACGCCGCGCGCGAGCTCGACATGATCGCGGCCACGGGTGAGCAGGTTTCCGTCGGTCTGCTGTCGCTGGCCCTGCAGGCCCAGGGCGTTCCCGCCGTGGGCCTCGCGGGCTGGCAGGTCGCGGTCCGCACGGATGGCGCACATGGCAAGGCCCGTATCGAGGAAATCGACACCACCCGGGTGAACGAGCATCTCAGGGCCGGGCGGGTGGTCATCATCACCGGCTTCCAGGGCATCGGACCGAACGGACACCAGACGACGCTCGGCCGCGGCGGCTCCGACACCTCCGCCGTGGCCATGGCGGCCGCGCTGGGCGCGCAGGAATGCCTGATCTTCACCGACGTCGACGGCGTCTACACGACCGATCCGCGCGTCGTGACGGAAGCCCGGCGCCTGCCGCGCATCACCTTCGAGGAGATGCTCGAGATGGCCAGCCTGGGTTCCAAGGTGCTGCAGATCCGCTCGGTGGAGTTCGCCGGCAAGTACAGGGTCCGCACCCGGGTGCTCTCCAGCCTCACGGATCCCGACATCCCGATCGAGGAAGAGGCCGAATCCGGCACCCTCATCACCTTCGAGGAAGACCAGGCCATGGAAGACGCCGTCGTATCCGGAATCGCATTCAGCCGCGACGAAGCCAAGATCACGCTCACCCGCGTGCCCGACACCCCGGGCGTGGCATTCCGCATTCTCGGTCCGGTGGCCGAGGCCAACATCGACGTGGACATGATCATCCAGAACCAGTCGATCGACGGCACCACCGACTTCTCATTCACCGTGCACCGCAACGAGTACGACAAGACGCTGGCGCTGCTGCAGGGAAAGGTCCGGGCCGACATCGGCGCCGGCGACATCATCGGCGATCAGAAGATCTGCAAGGTTTCGGTGGTCGGCATCGGCATGCGCAGCCACGTGGGCATCGCCAGTCTGATGTTCAAGACGCTCTCCGAGGAGGGCATCAACATCCAGATGATCAGCACCTCCGAGATCAAGATCTCGGTGGTCATCGACGACAAGTACCTGGAACTCGCCGTGCGCGCCCTGCACAAGGCGTTCGGCCTGGAAGAGGCGTCGGCCTGAGCGTTCTCTCCGACGCGGCGTGAGCTGGCGGCGCCGCGAGTCGCGCGGGCACGGGGCGCCGTGGTCCCGTCGCCCAGACCCTCTGACCTTCCGCCCGTGCGGCGTCGCCGACCGCCCGTCTGCCGAAACGCTGATCTGCGCTGACCGGGAGCATCTGCGCTCCTAGGATCCGCACTCGGGTGATTCGGACGGGAGGTGCGAGATGTGGAAACTCGGATTCGGAAGGCTGGGAACCGGTGTGCTGATCGCGGCGGCGCTCGCCGCCTGTGGGGGTGGGGGGGATGCAACCCCGGGCGGTACGTCATCGGCCGGAACCGGCAAGGTCACGGTTCTGCTCACGGACGCGCCCGGTGATTTCGAGGCCGTACACGTCACCGTCGAGAAGGTACGCATACGCGCCGACGAGCAGACCCAAGAAGACGGCCGGTGGCACGACGTGGTCGTCGATCCGCCGCGGCGGGTGGATCTGCTCCAGCTCACCAATGGCCAGACAATGGACCTCGGCGAACTGAACCTGCCCGAGGGGCAGTACCGGCAGATCCGCCTGGTGCTGGGTTCGAACGGTCCCGGCGCTTCGTCGATGGCCAACAGTGTCACGCTCGCCGGTGGGTCCGAGGTGGCCCTCGTGACCCCGAGTGCCACGACCGCGGGACTGAAGGTGAAGGGTGATTTCCAGATCGCGGCGGGCGGCGCGATCGATGCGGAGACGGCCGATGCCGCCCTCACCCGACTGGACGTCGACCGCGCCGGCCTCGACATGATGGACCGGCGATATCTGGCCGCCATCGCCGAGAAATACGCCGGCGGGCCGGTTGGCGTGGAGACGATCGCGGCGATCCTGTCCGAACAGCGCGACATGGTGGAGGACGTTATCGAGCCCTATCTGATCCAGCAGGCGCTGGTGCAACGGACGCCGCGCGGGCGCCTGCTCACGCCCGCGGCTTACAAGGCGCTCGGCCTGGCACCACCCCAGCCGAGCCAGGCGCAGATGGACCTCTTGAAGGCCGGCG
>JAUIAI010000726.1 GCA_030425615.1 Gammaproteobacteria bacterium | reverse complement strand
CCGCGCATGAACTTCCGACCCGTGTAGACGAGTGCGTCGCAACCGAGCTCGTCGACGTCGAGCGGCAGCTGCCCCGCTGCCTGGCACGCATCGAGCAGGTCCAGCCCGGGGTCGTGCGCAGTGGTGCGCAATCCGAGCAGGCCGATGACGGTGTGGAACACCTGGTCGTGGCCGACCTCCGCCAGGGCGGGACTGCGCGCGCATCCGGGCGTCAGGCCGGCCTGTTCGCGCCAGGCGGCCGAGAGCCAGAGCACCATCGGCACGCGGGTCTGCTCCGAGGGGGCCATCCAGCGGGGCATGCCGTGCAGGTACAGGCCGTGCTCGCCCAGGGATTCTCCGTGGTCGGAGACGTAGAACATCGCAACGTCTTCGCGATCGGAGCGTCGCTCCAGCGTCTCGATCAGCGTCGTCAGCATGTGGTCCGTGTAGCGCACGGCATTGTCGTAGGCGTTGACCAGCGCGGCCTGTTCGCATCGGGACAGGTCGTCGTCGACGCACACGGGCCGGTAGTGCACCTCGTCCTCGGGCACGCGCCGCCAGTACCCCGGGCCGTGATTGCCCATCTGGTGGAGGACGACGAGGACGTCCCCCTGCGTGCTGTCGAGAAGGGCGTCGAACCCGTCCAGCAGCGCCATGTCGCGGCAGACACCGTCCGCGCAGTGCGGGCTCTCCGAGGTGGCTGACCGGTCTCTCAGCCAGGTGGTCGCGACCCGGTCGCAGACGCCCTTGCAGCCCGCCTGGGCGTCTACCCAGCGGATGGTCACCCCTGCCCGGGCGGCAAGGTCCAGGAGGTTCTCCCGGCAGGCCACGAGCGTGCGGTGGTAGTCCGCGCTGCGATCGTCCGAAAACATACAGGGCAGAGAACTCGCGGTGTCCGTTCCACAACTGGTTCCGGTCAGGGCCAGCAGATCGTCACGGGCCGCCAGTCCGGGGGTCGTCTGCCGCTCGTAGCCGGCCAGTCCCCAGTTGGCGGACCGGACCGTCTCGCCGACGACCATGACGACGATCCGTCGCCTGTCATCACCGGGAGGCATGGCACGCGCGCGCACGCCGTCGTCGATCGCGATCCGCGGCTGGCGGCGGACCTGACTGCGCTCGTGCACGGCGGACAGTGTCGAGGCGATGAGATTCCCGGGCGCGAACCGGTAGCGCAGCGCCTTGTGTTCGCGCATCAGGGGGGCGAGGTCGGACATGTCCGCAAGGAGTGCGGTCAACGCCAGGGCCAGGCCGAGCGCTCCGACGCCGGCCCTCTGAAAGATGGCCCGGCGCCACCCGGGCATGGAACCTAAAGGAGCCATCGCCAGAATCGCTGCGGGCAGCAGGCCGAAGAGCGCGAGATCGGCGAGCAGGCCCGTGTTCACGAGCTCACCGACCTCGGCGGTGTCGGTGAGCATCGCGTTGTGCATCATCTGCGGGCTCAGCACCACGCCGAATCGCAACGCGAAATGCAGCAGGGCCGCACCGACCAGCATCAACGGCACGGCGACCCAGAGGGGGCGGGGGCCCAGGGGGATGAGCGACATGAGCATCGCGTTCAGACCGAAGGTCAGCGCGGCCATCGAAGCCAGCCGACCACCGTCGGTGCCGGGCAGCGACCAGAGATCCTGCCAGAGCGGCGCGCTCGCCACGAAGGTGAAGAATGTTGCCAGGGCGAGAAGTCGCAGTGGCAGGCCCCATCCGGGGGCGGGTTTGGTTTCTGAAGACATCGGGCTGCGTCGTGGACCGGGAGCCCGTCGAATCTGGACTGCGCGACTTAACCTTCGCTTAACGGCCTGCCGGGATGTCTCCGGGACCCGCGACGCCGCTCCGATTGGACGAGCGGTGAAACGCGGCGGCGTGCGCGGGGCGCAACGGTCATGCAGTCCCCAGCCACGGCCCTTACAATCGCCGGTTTCGCGGATCGTCCGGCACCGGTCGCGCCGTCCCGGCGTGCCACGGTCGATCGATACACGCCGCCGGTTGCGCCGGCGCACGGAGGTCGTGCATGAAATTCCGTTTCCCCGTGGTGATCATCGACGAGGACTGGCGATCGGAGTCGGTCAGCGGTCTGGGGATCCGCGCGCTTGCCAAGGCCCTCGAAGACCAGGACATGGAAGTGGTCGGCGGGTTCACCTACTTCGACGTGGCCATGGTCGCCAATCAGGCCGCCAGGGCTTCGGCCTTCATCGTCTCGATCGACGACGAAGAGGTCAACGAGGACGGCGTGGAGAGCGACGCGATCGGCGAGTTGCGCGCCTTCATCAAGGAAACCCGTCGCCGCAACGAGCACATTCCGATCTTCCTGTTCGGCGAGACGCGGACCTCCCGGCACATTCCCAACGACATCCTGAAGGAGCTGCACGGCTTCATTCACATGTTCGAGGACACACCGGAGTTCGTCGCCCGCTACATCATCCGCGAGGCCAACGCCTATCTCAGTTCGCTGTCGCCGCCGTTCTTCAAGGCGCTGGTGCACTACGCGAACGACGGCTCCTATTCCTGGCACTGCCCAGGGCACTCCGGTGGCGTGGCCTTCCTGAAGTCGCCGGTCGGACAGATGTTCCACCAGTTCTTCGGCGAGAACATGCTCCGGGCCGACGTCTGCAATGCCGTGGACG
>JAUIAI010000725.1 GCA_030425615.1 Gammaproteobacteria bacterium | reverse complement strand
GGAAACTGACGAGGAGTTCGATGACGAAACTCATGGCCCCCCCTATTCGACCGCGTCGCCGCGCGCCAGGAAGCGGGCGGCGGCCACGGTGCCGACGAATCCGAGCAGCGCGATCAGGAGCGCGACCTCGAAGAACAGCGAGCGTCCGTCCTCGGTCTGCCCGATCGCGACGAGCAGCACGATGGCCAGTGCATTGATGTAGAGCGTGTCCAGGGCGAGCACCCGGTCCGCGGTGTCCGGGCCGCGGACCAGCCGCCAGAGCGTGAGCACGATGGCCAGGCCGAACGCGACCATGGCGACATTCAGGGAGAAGGCGAGCATCGGTAGATCTCCAGCAGCGGCGCCTCGTAGCGGTTCTTGATATCGGCGACCAGCGCGTCCGCGTCCTCGCAATCGAGCACATGGACCACGATCGAGGGCAGACCCGGCTCGAACTCCTCCGGCTCGAGCACCCTGGCCGACACGGTTCCGGGCGTCATGGTGATGATGCTCGCCAGAAGGTTGACCACGTACGGATGACGCGTTCGCACGGGCACCTCGACGAAGGCCGGGCGCAGGCGCGAGGGATCGCCGAGGACCAGACGGGCAACGATGATGTTGCTCTTGATGATGTCGATCAGCACGACCCAGATCAGTCGGACCATCACGTCGGGCCGGCCCGCCCCTCCGACACGGGGCACGAAACGCGCGCCGAGCAGCGGCAGCACCCAGGCAAGGAAAAGCCCGCCCAGCACGGAGAGAACACTGAGTTCGCCCAGCAGCAGGGGCCAGGCGACCCACAATGCCAGCGACAACCAGGGCATGGGAAGCAGACCCATCAGCGGCCTCCCGGGGTCAGCGCGGCGGGTGACGGCCGCAGCAGGGGCTCGAACTGCTCGCGCGCCCGACCCAGGACCGCCGACCGGTAGGCATCACGGTTGGCGATCTGGGCCGCCATCCGCTCTGCCTCGTGGCGCACGCCACCCGCCTGGGTGACGAGAGCCAGACTGAGCACCATGGCCACCGCCGTGGCGGCAACCGCCCCCACGGCGCGGGCCTCACCGCCCTGTACCGGCGCGAGCAGGTGCTCCTGACCCGAATAGCGGACGACCGGTGCAGGCGCTTCGTCGTAACCCGGGTCGTCGGCCTCGCTGTTCCACAGCAGCAGACTCAGCGCCCTGGAGACGGCCACCAGCGAGCAGAAACTCGAAACAAGGACCGCGGCCCACATCCAGCTGACCAGCGGATCGTCCGCGAGACTCTGCAAGACCATGAGCTTCGCGACGAACCCGGACGTGGGGGGCAGACCCACTGAGGTGACGAGCGCCCACAACAGGGCGCCACCGATCAGGATGGGGTGCGAGATCGGGCGTCCCGGCCGCAGCCGGTCGCCCTGCTCTCCACGGTGGGTACCGACCCACTCCGCCACCAGGAACAGCATCGCCGTGGCGATGGTCGAGTGCACCAGGTAGTAAGAAGCCGCCGCGAGCGACGCCTCCGTGGCCATGCCCAGCGGCAGGAACAAGGTGCCGATGGAGACCAGGGTCAGCATCGCGGCAAGCTGGCGAAGGGTCTGGGAGGCCAGCGTGCCGGCCGAGCCGACGATCAGCGGCAGCACGGCCAGTGAGATGACCCACGGACGTGCGAATTCGTCCAGCGAGGCCGCCGGCGCGACCGGGTCGCCTTCGAACGGGCCGAAGATCAGCGGAAACACACGAACGATGCAGTAGGCGCCGATCTTGGCGACCACCAGAACCACCACCGGGGCCGCGGCCGAGCCGTAACTCGCCGGTATCCAGAAATGGAAAGGTACGAGACCGGACTTGATCAGGAACACGGCCAGCAGCAGGATGCCCGCCACGGCCACGAGGCCCACGTCCTCGGCCGGAACCTGCGTCATGAACTCGGACAGGTGGGCCATGTTGAGCGTGCCGGTCACCGCGTACAAAGTCGACACCGCGATCAGGAAGACGCCCGAGGCTGTCAGGTTGATGACGACGAAGTGCAGCGTGGCACCGACGCGCGCACGCCCGCCGCCGTGAAGCAGCAACGCGTAGGACGCTGCCAGCAGGACCTCGAAGAACACGAACAGATTGAACAGGTCGCCCGTGAGGAACGCGCCGGAGAGCCCCATGAGCTGGAACTGCCAGAGGGCCTGGAAGCGACGCCCCTCGGCGCTCCAGGCGGCATTGGCGTAGATGAGGCCGAGCAGGCCGAGCGCGCTGGTGAGCAGCAGCATGGTGGCGCTGAGCCTGTCCAGCACGAGCACGATGCCGAAAGGTGCCGCCCAGTTGCCCATCGCGTAGACGCCGACGAGATCGGTCTGCGCGACGAGATAGAGCTGAACGGCCACGGCGAAGTGGGCGATCATCGCGATCATGCCGATGAAACGACTGAGCGTTCGTGATCGGCCGCCAACCGCCGCCGCCAGCGCACCGGCGACCAGCGGGAGCAGGACGGGCAGCGCAATCAGGTGCGCATCGAGCGCCACCGCCAGGGGTGCGGGGCCCACGGGTCCGGCCATCAGTCCGCCTCCCTCGGCGCGGCCTTCGTGGCCACCCGGTCGTCCGTGAACTCGGCTTCGCGATTCTCGACGGCCAGTTCGATCGGCGCGACACC
>JAUIAI010000724.1 GCA_030425615.1 Gammaproteobacteria bacterium | reverse complement strand
TTCCAGCGTATGTGCTGGGCTCCTATGACGCGAGGGTCGAGGCGTTGACGGAAACCGAGGTCTGCCGGCTGCCGATCATCACGCTGCGCGATCTCGAGCGCCGTTCACCCCGCTTCATGCAAGGCATGCACGAGAAATGGCATGCGGCGCTCCAGGCCTCGAACGCATGGCTGGTGGACATCGGACTGGGCAGCGTGCGCGAGCGACTCGCCCGCCTGCTGCTGCGGTTCCCCGAGCAGGCGGACGGGCGCACCATGGTCTGCTCGCGACGCGAACTCGGCGCCATGATGGGCGAGGTCGCGCTCGAGACCGTGAGCCGGCAGATGTCGGTGCTGCGCCGCGAAGGCGTGATCCGTTTCGAGGACGGGCGCGGCCGGCGGCTCAGACTGGATCGCGATGCGTTGACGCGTATCGCGGGCTACAACGACGGTCAGACCTGCACGGACTGACGGCGTAACGGGCGCTGCCGACGGAGCCCCGCGTCGTGCAGGGCGCCTTCGTTTCAGCGAACGAACTGGGGTAACCAGAGAGACAGCGTGGGCACGCCGACGATCAGGGCAAGCCTGAACAGATCGGCGATCCAGAACGGCGTCACGCCCTTGAAGATCGTACCCGTGGACACATCCGGGAGTACGCCTCTCAGCACGAACACGTTCAGGCCGACCGGCGGTGTGATCAGGCTGATCTCGGTGATCACCACCACCACGATGCCGAACCAGATCGGGTCGTAGCCGAGCGCGGTGACGAGCGGGAAGAAGATCGGCACGGTCAGCAGGATCATCGACAGGCTTTCGAACACGCAGCCCAGGGCGACGTAAATGGCCAGGATCGCGAGGATCACGAGCCAGGGGGTGTCGCTGTACTGCGCGGCGATACCCAGCAGTGCGCTCGGGAACTCGGTCAGGTTCACGAAATTCGCGAACAGCAGCGCGCCGATGAGAACCATGAAGAGCATGGCCGTCGTCCCGGCGCTCTCCAGCAGGATCTCGTACAGCGAGCGCCAGGTCAGCGCGCCCCGCGCCCAGGCGAAGAGGAAGGCGCCGAACGCCCCGATGCCCGCCGCCTCCGTGGGGCTGAAGATGCCGCCGTAGATGCCCCCCATCACCACCAGGAACAGCAGCAGTACGCCCCAGACCCGGGACAGCGCCTGGATGCGCTCCCGCGACGTGGCGCGCTCGCCTGCCGGACCGGCGTTCGGGCGGAAGATCACGACGCCGATCACGGCCAGCAGATAGAACAGGATTCCGATGATCCCGGGGACTACGCCGGCGGCGAACAGCTTGCCGATGTTCGTCTGCGTCAGGATGCCGTAGATGACCAGCAGCACGCTCGGCGGGATGAGGATACCGAGCGTGCCGCCTGCGGCGATCGAACCGGCGGCGAGATCGTCCGCATAGCCGAAGCGTCGCATCGACGGGATGGCCACCTTGGACATCGTGGCTGCCGTCGCCAGCGAGGACCCGCAGATGGCACTGAATCCGCCGCAGGCCACGACCGTGGCCATGGCCAGGCCGCCCTTGAAATGACCCAGAAACGAGTAAGAGGCGTTGTACAACTCCTCCGAGAGCCGGGCACGTGCCACGAAGTTGCCCATCAGCACGAAGAGGGGCACCACCGAAAGTTCGTAATTGATCGCGGCATCGAAGGCCGTCTGGCCCACGTTCGCCATCGCGCCCAGGGGTCCGATCACCGAGGCCATGCCGATGTAGCCGGCGATCCCCATGGAAACTGCCACGGGCACGCGCAGGAACGACAGGACGAGGACTGCGGCGAGGCCGAACAGGGCTTCAGTCATGGGAAGGGCTGGGGAAAAGGGTCGTTCGCCGCAGGTCAGGCGTCCTGCGGGATCGGGTGGTCTGCGGAGGGCGGGAGCACCGCGGCGATGAGCATCACCACGGCCGCGATGGCCGCCAGTACCGCCATGGCCGTGCTGAAGGGCCACATGGGCAGGTAGAGCTCGACCGTGACCTCACCGTACTCGAGGTGATCGACCGATCTCATGTAGAGGCGCCAGGCCATGAACGCGATGGCGCCGGCCGAGACCAGGTGGACGATCATGTGCTGCGCACGCCGGGCGAAGCGGGGGACGAAACCGTCGAGCAGGTCGATGGTGACGTGACCGCCCGTGAGATTCACCCAGGGAAGTGCACAGAAGATGATGAACGGCATCGTCAGCGAGACGAGCTCGTAAGCGGCGGGAATGGGCAGCGGCGTCATTCCGATGATGTCGAGATTGCGTCCGAGAACATCGACGAACGTCAGCAACATCAGTCCGAACAACGCCGCGCAGGCGACGACGGCGAGCACGAGACTCGGCCAGTGGCCAAGTCTCGCGAGACCTCCTTGCGGGGTGGCTTCCGACGTCATGAACGGCTTACTTGCCGGATTTCTTCATCGCCTGCCGGGCAACCTCGGCGCGGAAGGCCGTCAGCACCTTCGCACCGTCGACGCCGACCTTCTGCGCGCCTTCGATGTAGTCTGCCTCGAACTGCTTGTTCAGCTCCAGCACCGCGTCGACGAACTCCTGCGAGGCGTACTTGAGACTGTTGCCCGCGGCCAGCATCGCCGCCTTGCCCTCGTCGTTGATCTTGTCCCAGG
>JAUIAI010000723.1 GCA_030425615.1 Gammaproteobacteria bacterium | reverse complement strand
GCCGCGGCGGACGATCCTGCCCTCGCGCTGCTCGAGGTCGCTGGGCTTCCACGGCACATCAATGTGGTGCAGCGCCACCAACCGGCGCTGGGCGTTCATGCCGGCCCCCATCTTGGGCGTGGACCCGAAGAGCACGCGAATCTCGCCCGCGTTGACCTTGTCGTAGAGCTCGGCCTTCTTCTTGCTGGTCGGGTAATCGTGGATGAAGGCGATCTGCTCATCGGGCACACCGGCATCTACGAGCTTCGCGCGCATGTCGTCGTAGACCGAGAATCCAGCGCCTGACGCCAGACCGGCGATCTCGGTCAGGTCAACGACCTGATCATCCGGGTTGTCGTTGCCGTCACCTTCCTGCGCGCTGCGCCAGTCGTCGATGTCGGCCTCCGAGATGGGCGCCAAATCGCCCACCAACCGAGCGCGGTCGCGCCCGGCCAGGCCTTCGAGGATGGCCGCACGGCTGCCGCCGACCCCGTGCAACTCCACGCCGGTCACCGCATCGTAGGCCCGCAACGCCTGCCCCGCGCCGGCCACGTGGACCACCCAGGCATCCTGCCCGTCGCGCTCGACCGCATGCGTCGTGCCCTTGACCTGCTTCAACGTGCCATCGTCGGCTCGCACGAACACCTTTCGGGCGTCACTGGCCATACGCTGGCGCTCAGAGAGCGGCGTGGACAGATCCAGGAACACGAGCTGCGCGCCCTGGCGGTCGTCCCAGCGCTTGTAGATGTCGACGATGCGCCGGACGGCCTCATTGACTTTGCTCTTGGGGTCGTCCGCTGCGCCCGGGTCCACCAATCGCGCATCAAGGGCGGCCTTTCGCGCTCGATTCGAGATCGACAGCGCGTTGATCTTGCCGTTGGATGCGCGGTTCAAGGACCCCAGGTTGGCGAACTGGTGAAGGATCGAGCCTTCCTCGTACTGAGTAAGGGGCTCGGTGGCCAGCGCCAGCACTTCGTCATACGCCTGGCTTTCCGTCTGGAACACCTGGTCCGCCACCCGCGCGCCGAACTGCGTCCCCTCCGGGGTTTGCACCACGGAGACGATCTCATAGCCTGGCCCCTGGAGGCCCTCGTCGAACTCGACGCGCCGCACCGCCATCGAATCGACGGATCGCGTGAACAGGATCTCGCCGGATGGGTCACGTGCGAACTGGGCCTGCCCGTAGATCTCAGCCTGGCGCGGGGTTCGTGGCACGACAACGTTCTCGGGCTTGCCGCCCTTGATCTTGGGCACTGGGAAGCGCTTGCCTTGCGCCTCTTCCTGGCGCTTCAGATCTTCCAGCAGCATGACATCGGCCATCTGCCGATAGCGGGAGATCAACTCGCCAAGGTTCTGAAACTTCAGCCGGCTGGTCACCCGCACGCCCGTACCGGACGGGGGCGTCTCCCATTCCTGCGACACCTTCCCGAACACGGCCGCCCAGGAATCGAACGCAGCGATGTTGTCGCGCTCGAGCTGATCGAACGCCAGGTAGCGCATCATGTGGAACATCTCGGTGATGCTGTTGCTCACCGGCGTACCCGTGGCGAACACCTTGACGGCCTTGCCGCCGAAGTACTCATCCATCCAGCGGGTCTTCATGAACAGGTCCAGCGCCTTGCCGCTGCCGGCCGGGTTCCCGAATCCGGTGCCTTGCATCTGCGTCGTGAACCACAGGTTCTTGAACAGGTGCGCCTCGTCCACGAACAGCGCATCCACGCCAAGCTCTTCGAACGTCAGCGTCCGGTCTTTGCTGCCCCCCTTGGCGCGCGCGCGTTGCAGGCGGGCATCGAGCCCTTCCTTGATGCGCTCCATGTCGCGCAGCACGTTCCGATCACCGCGGGCCTGCTTGATCTCCTGGATCTGATCGGCCAGGTCGGATACCTGCTTCTTCAGGAACGCTTCTGCGGTCTCGGCCTGGAGGTCGATCTTCTTGAGCGACGACTCACCCACGATGACCGCATCCCAGTCACCCGTGGCGATACGCGAGTACAGGCGCGCACGATTGGCCTTTTCGAAGTCCTCCTCGCGTGCGGCCAGCACCGAAGCAGCCGGATACAGTTGGTAGAACGAGTCCCGCCACTGGCCCACCAGGTGGTTCGGGACCACGAAGAACGGCTTGTTGGCGATGCCCAACCGGCGCATTTCCATCGCCATGCCGATCATCTCGAAGGTCTTTCCGGCCCCGACAGTGTGGTCGAGCAGCAGCGTTCTCTGGGTAACCCCCCGCCAGATCGCCCGCTTCTGATGGTCCAGAAGCGTGATCCCCGGGTTCATGCCCGGCAGCCGCAGGTGCGAGCCATCCGGCTCGTACGGCACGATGTTGTTGTACGCCTCGTTATAGGAGGCGGCCAGCCGGGCCCGCCGTTCATCGTCGGCCCAGATCCAGCGTTCGAACTCCTCCTTGAGGGCGTTCTGCTTGGCTACGGCCGCCTCGGTTTCCTGCTGGTTGACGAACTGACGATCGCCGCTGCGGTCGATCACAACCGGCGCCTTGTTGTTCATTGCCTCCATGAGCAATGTGGACGCCCCTACCCGGCGCGTGCCCCACTTCACGCTGTTCAGGTCGGCGTCTGTCCGTCCGGTATTGACGACCCACTTACCGATCGCCCGCACGTGCG
>JAUIAI010000722.1 GCA_030425615.1 Gammaproteobacteria bacterium | reverse complement strand
GAGAGACACGCAACGCATGAGCATCCGTTTCCCGATCTACGAGCTGCCCCCCGAAACCGAGGCGCTGCGAGAGCAGGTACGCGCCTTCGTCGCCGAGGAAATCTCCGCCGGTCACTGGCGACCCAGGGGCGATTTCGCCAGCCACTACGACGCAGGCTTCTCGGCCCGCCTCGGTGCCCGGGGCTGGCTCGGCATGACCTGGCCGGAGCCCTTCGGCGGTCACGAACGCAGCACGCTCGAGCGCCTGGTGGTCACCGAGGAACTGCTGGCCGCCAACGCGCCGGTGGCCGCCCACTGGATCGCCGACCGGCAGAGCGGTCCGCTGCTGCTGCGCTATGGCACCGAGGCCCAGTGCCGCGAGTTCCTGCCGGCGATCGCACGCGGAGAATCCTTCTTCTCCATCGGCATGAGCGAGCCCGATTCCGGTTCCGATCTCGCCTCCGTGCGCACCCGCGCCGAACCGGTCGAAGGCGGCTGGGTTCTGAACGGCCGCAAGGTCTGGACCACCTACGCACACCTCAATCATTTCGCCATCGTGCTCGCGCGCACGGGCGATGCCGGTCCTTCGCGCCACGAGGGACTCAGCCAGTTCATCGTCGACCTGCGCGCCGCCGACGTCCAGGTGCGGCCGATCATCAACATGGCAGGCGCGAGCGAGTTCAACGAGGTCGTGTTCGACCAGACCTTCGTACCCGCCGACCGGCTCGTGGGCGAGCCCGGCAACGGCTGGACGCAGGTGACCAGCGAGCTGGCATTCGAACGCAGCGGACCCGACCGCTATCTGAGTTCGATCCGGCAGATGGAATGCGCGGCGCGCCTGGCCGCCGGGCTCGACGACGACCGGCTGAACGACGCGCTCGGCCGGGCGTGCGCGAAGCTCATCGCGCTGCGGTCGATGTCCATCTCTGTGGCCGTCAAGCTGCAGATGGGCGAGATGCCGAATCTCGAAGCCGCGTTGATCAAGGATCTCGGCAACAGCTTCGAGCGCGATCAGATCCACGTCTTCCGGCGTCTGCGCTGCCTCGCCCCGGACGACGCGCACTGGCGGGACGCACTCACGGAAAGCCTGCTGAACTCTCCCTCGTGGACGCTGCGCGGCGGTACGCGCGAAATCCTGCGCGGCATGGTTGCGCGAGGACTGGGACTGCGATGACCATGACCGACTCGATGATCCCCCTGGCCACGGCCGATGCCACACTGGTCGACGCGGTCGAACGCTCAATGCGCGACCTCGGCGCCCGCTGGGCCGAACGCGAGGCCCACCTGGACGATACGGCCCGGGACGGGCTGCGTATCGAACTGCGCGACGCCATCGCCTCGCTGGGCTATTGCGACGTGCTCGCGGATGCCGGCGATCGGGAGTCGTGGCCGGAGGCGGCCGCGGTGGTGGCCGCGGCGGCGAAGTGCGCGCTGCCGATCGACATGGCGCTCTGGATACTGACCCACGACGCCGAGGCGGCGATCGCCGACGACGCGCCGCTCTGGCAAGCCCGCGACACCGGAGATGCCGGCCATCCGGCGGCCCTGCGGTTGCTGCGCACCGTACAGATCTCGGCGGCGCTGCATGCGGCCCTCGATCTGGCCATCGGCTACGTGCAGGACCGCAAGCAGTTCGGCCGCGCGCTCGCCAAGTTCCAGGCGATCCAGCATTCGCTGTCGGTCGCGGCCGAGCATGCGGCTGCGGCGGACGCGGCCTGCCGTCTCGCGCTGGGCGCGGTTCACGCGCACGGACCGGACGACGATCGCGCCCTCGCCCTGCTCGATGCCGCCACGCTCACGGCCGACGAGGCCGTCGACGTGGTGTACGACATGACCCACCAGGTGCACGGCGCCATCGGCTTCACCCGTGAGTACGCCCTGCACCGGCACAGCGTGGATCTGCAGCGCTGGCGCGAATCGATGATGCTACTCGGCGGTCACGACGCGGGCCGCCGGCTCGGTGCCCGTGTCGCCGGGCGCGGCGGCCTTTGGCGCGAGGTCACCGCGCTCATGGCGCCGTCCGTCCACGACTGATCCACGGTCGGACCCGGGCCCGGCGGGCCGGCGTCCGGTCAGCCTACACTGCCGGTGAACGGTCCGCCCGGCACCCGGAGTTCCCGGCGCGGCCGGCCCGCCGGACCGTCCGCGCGACTCGAGTTGTTCCTGTACCTGCCCATCGGAGACTTCCCGTGACAGAGCCTTTCGTCCGCTACGAACAAGACGGCGCCGTCGTCACCCTGACGCTGAACCGGCCCGACGAGCGCAACGCGCTCTCCACCCAGGCCCAGTGGGACGAGGTGGTCGCCGCATGCGACCGGATCCGTGCCGACGACGGCGTGCGCGCAGTGATCCTCACGGGGGCGGGCAGCGCGTTCTCGGCGGGCGGCAACGTCAAGGACATGCGCGACAAGCGCGGCATCGCGTCCGGCAGCCCCTATCAGATCTCCCAGGGTTACCTGGGCGGCATCCAGCGCATCCCGCTCGCACTGCACGGCCTGGACGTGCCGACCATCGCCGCCGTCGCGCCCG
Source organism: Gammaproteobacteria bacterium (assembly GCA_030425615.1). GTDB lineage: Bacteria > Pseudomonadota > Gammaproteobacteria > Burkholderiales > Burkholderiaceae_E > JAUIAI01. The sequence continues at coordinate 93 of JAUIAI010000722.1, read as the reverse complement.
ACGCCCTGCCGCTCGAGATCGTTGGCTACCGTCAGGTTCGCGCCACCGACAGCTCCGTGTGGGTGCTGGGCGAGCTGGTCAATCGCGGCGACC
>JAUIAI010000721.1 GCA_030425615.1 Gammaproteobacteria bacterium | reverse complement strand
CTTACAATCGGGGGTTTGGTGCCTGAAACAGGCCGCGCGACAGGGCCCTCCGGTCTCTTTGATGGCTAGGCGATCTCCCCCCCGAAACGAACTGCAGGATCCGACGCAGCCGCAACGCCAGCGCGCGCGCTGGCGCGTGATCGGCGCCGCCGTGCTGGGGCTGGTCGCGATCGTGATGCTGCCGCTCGCACTGGAATCCGAGCCCAAGCAGTCGTTGAGCGACGTCGCGATCCGCATCCCTGAGCGGGCCTCGCTCGATCAGGGGCGCAGCTGGCTCGAGCGGCGCGATACCGACGTCGTGCCCGGGGACAGGTCGGCACCCGTCGAGCGCGCGCCGGCGCCCGTCGCCCAGGTGGAGATCGCTCCGCCGCGCACGCAGACTTTGCCGGTGCCGCCGCCCAGGCCGGCCGAGGAGGCTGCGCCGGCGTCGGAAGCGACCAGCGGGTCGCCCGGTGATGCGGGCGCCGAAGCATCGCGCTCCGACGCGGCCATGGCCGCTGCCCGCCAGGAGTCCGGGGACGCGGCCCGCTCCGGAGGAAACGCCGCCGGGCAGCCGGCGAAGCCGGCGTCCGCGAACGACGCGGCCGCCGCCCGGGCGAGCGAGCGGAGCAAGCAGGCCGTCGAAGAGAAGCCGCCGCCGCCGATGCCCGAGAGGCGGCGCGACCGCAATGCGGTGAAGGCTGCGTCGCCGAGCGGTTACGTGGTTCAGATCGGCGCGTTCTCCAACATGAAGGGGGCGCGCACCCAGATCGAGCGCGCCCGCAAGCTGGGATTCGAGGCGTACACGGAAACGATCACGACGAAGAAGGGTGATCGCATCCGGGTTCGTGTGGGGCCGTACCTGACCCGCGAGCAAGCCAACGTCGCGCGCGCCAGGCTGCGCACCGAGGGCATCGACACCGTGCTGATCGCGCCGTGACCGGGGTCCTCGATCAGCTGACGGCGTGGGACTATGTCGTCGCACTGGTGGCCGTGATGTCCATCGGGCTCGGGATGCTGCGCGGCATGGCCCGTACCGTCGCGGATCTTGCGAGCTGGCTGGTGGCCTTTCTGGCCGCGCCCGTGCTCGGCGCTCAGCTCGCGCCGCTCTTCGGAATGCAGGAGTATCGGCCGCTCGTGATCACGCTCGCTTTCGTGGCCGTGTTCTTCCTGGTGCGCCTGCTCGGGGTTGCGATCGCACGGGGCCTGAATGCCATCGGTCTCGCGGGTGCGGACCGGGCGCTGGGGGGGCTTGTCGGGGCGCTTCGGGCCGTGCTGGTCGTGGCCGTGCTGGCCACGGGCGCGCGCATGATCGATCTGCATCGCGAGCCGGCCTGGGTGAACGCACTCTCGCGTCCCGCGCTGGATGTCCTGTCCGACCTGCTGCGCGTTTATCTGCCCGATCTGCCGGGCCTGGGCGGCCGGGTGGGCGGGCGACCGGTCTGACCTCTGCCGCTCGTGGTCCGACTGTCTCACTGATTCCCACGGAGTAGAACCATGTGCGGGATTCTCGGTATCGTTTCGCTGAAGCCGGTCAATCAGGCGTTGTACGACGGTCTGCTGCTTCTGCAGCACCGGGGCCAGGACGCCGCCGGAATCGTCACCTGGCAATCCGACCGGTTCAATGCGCACCGCGGCAACGGCATGGTGCGCGACGTGTTCCGCACCCGGAACATGCGGTCGCTGCCGGGTCAGAGCGGGATCGCCCATTGCCGGTACCCGACCGCAGGCGCGTCCGGCAATCTCGAGGAGGCGCAGCCGTTCTACGTGAACGCGCCCTTCGGCATCACGTTCGCGCACAACGGCAACCTGACGAATTCGGCGCAACTGAAGGAGGAGATGTTCCGGCTGGACCGGCGGCACATCAATACCGACTCCGATTCCGAGGTGCTGCTCAATGTGTTCGCGAACGCCTTGATCGAGAGTGCGCACGGAGTCAGCCTCGATCCCGGTACGGTCTTCGACGCGGTGGCTGAAGTCCATCGGCGGGTGCGCGGCGGCTACGCGTGCGTGGCCGAGATCGCCGGCTACGGGGTCGTCGCGTTCCGTGATCCGTTCGGCATCCGGCCGCTCTGCTATGGCGTACGCGAGACGGATGCGGGTTCTGATTATCTGGTTGCGTCCGAATCGGTGGCGCTCGACGGACTCGGCTTCAGCCTGGTGCGCGACATCCAGCCGGGTGAAGCGGTCTTCATCGATGCCGAAGGCGGCTTCCACAGCCGCCAGTGCGCGCAGCGGACGAGCCTGAACCCGTGCGTGTTCGAGTACGTGTACTTCGCGCGTCCCGATTCGATCATCGACGGGGCGTCGGTTTACTCGGCCCGTCTGCGCATGGGTGAACTGCTCGCCGAGCAGGTGGCGCGGGAAATCCCGGCTGGGGACATCGACGTGGTGATGCCCATTCCGGACACCTCGCGACCGTCGGCCATGCAGCTGGCCATGCGGCTGGGCATTCCCTATCGTGAGGGCTTCATCAAGAACCGATACGTCGGGCGGACCTTCATCATGCCCGGCCAGGAGGTTCGCAAGCGCTCGGTCCGCCAGAAGCTCAATGCCATGAGTGTCGAATTCCGGGGGCGCAACGTGCTGCTGGTCGACGATTCGATCGTACGCGGCACGACC
>JAUIAI010000720.1 GCA_030425615.1 Gammaproteobacteria bacterium | reverse complement strand
CCAGTCGTAGCAGACGTTGCCCGGGGTGTCGGCGTGCAGGTCCGGGCCCTTGTCGGCCTGGGTCGGGTCGATGACGGCCTCGAGGACGTCGTAGTCCACCTCGACCAGTTCGGCGGCGTCACGCGCCTGCGTGGCGGATTCGGCGATCACGATGGCCACCTGGTCGCCCACGTGACGCACCTTGCCCTGCGCGAGGACCGGGTGGGGCGGCTCCTTCATGGGCGAGCCGTCCTTGCTGTGGATCAGCCAGCCGCAGGGCAGGCCGTTGACGCCGGCCGCGGCCAGGTCCTCGCCCGTGAAGATGGCGATCACACCGGGAGCCGCCTTGGCGGCCGCGAGGTCGATGCCCTTGATGTTGGCGTGGGCGTGCGGCGAGCGCACGAAGACGGCGTAGGTCTGTCCGGGCAGGACGATGTCGTCGGTGTACTGGCCGGCGCCCGTAAGGAAGCGCTTGTCCTCACGCCGCACGATGCGCTGGCCGAGAGGCGAATTCGACATATCGGTCATGGTTTGTCCCTTTGCTTGTTCGTCTGGCGAGGGCGCTCAGGCCTGGGCGGCTTTCTGCACGGCGCGTACGATGTTGTGATATCCGGTGCACCGGCAGATGTTGCCTTCGAGCCCCTCGCGGATCTGCTCCTCGCTGGGGTTCGGGTTGTCCTGCAGCATCGCAGTGGCCGCCATCACCATGCCCGGCGTGCAGAAACCGCATTGCAGCGCGTGGCAGTCACGGAAGGCCTCCTGCATCGGGTGCATGTCCTCCCCGGGAGCCAGCCCCTCGATGGTGGTGATCTGGGCGCCGTTGGCCTGCACCGCGAGCATCGAGCAGGATTTCACCGCCCGGCCGTTCATGTGGATGGTGCATGCGCCGCACTGCGCGGTGTCGCAGCCGATATGGGTGCCGGTCAGCTGCAGTTGCTCGCGGATGAACTGGGCGAGCAGCGTGCGCGGATCGATCTCGGCGGTGACCGATTGGCCGTTGACCGTGAGCGAGACGGTCTGTTTCATGAAAGTCTCCTGCGAAGGTGGTTCGGGTGGGGCCGGACCTGCCTCTTGGGGCGGCTGACCCGGGCCATGACCAGGGGTGACCCGGCGGCGGCCCCGTGATTGTTGCAGAAATGAATGGCGCGCGCTGCGATCGGTTGAGACGGCAGGGGCGCCAGGAGCCCGCCACGCAGAGGCCCGCAGCAGGCTGAGGACCTGATGTGGGAGGCTATACTGCGCGGATGAGCATTCGCCCCGATCTCTGGATCCGGCAGATGGCCGGGCAGGGCATGATCGAGCCCTTCGAACCCGGCCAGGTGAGGCATGACCCCGCCGGCCGCCCGATAGTCTCGTATGGCACATCGAGTTACGGCTACGACGTGCGCTGTGCCAACGAGTTCAAGATCTTCACGAACATCAATTCGAGCATCGTCGACCCCAAGGCGTTCGACGAGGGCTCGTTCGTGGACTTCAAGGGCGACGTCTGCATCATTCCGCCGAATTCCTTCGCGCTGGCCCGTACGGTCGAGTACTTCCGGATCCCGCGCTCCGTGCTGACCATCTGCCTGGGCAAGTCCACCTACGCCCGCTGCGGAGTGATCGTGAACGTCACGCCGCTGGAACCCGAATGGGAAGGCCACGTCACGCTCGAATTCTCGAACACCACCCCGTTGCCGGCCCGGATCTACGCCGGTGAAGGCTGCGCCCAGATGATCTTTCTGGAGGCCGACCAGGTCTGCGAGACCTCCTACCGTGACCGCGGCGGGAAGTACCAGGGGCAGTCCGGCGTCACGTTGCCGAGGGCGTAGTGTCGGCGGTACGCGGTCCGCGCCTGCGAATCGCTTGCATCTCTGCCCGGCCTTGCCTTAATATGAGCGGCTATGCAGGCCATGTATGAAACCCTTTCGAGCGGTCCCGCCTCTGCGCCGAGTCTATCGGTGCTTGCCGCTCTATGCCTGCTGCTGACGCTCCTACTGCGCCCCGTGCGCTGAGAGTCCAAACCCCCACCCCACCTTCGAAACTTCTATTGCGGCCGGGCCTTCCATCAGGGGCGCCGCCAGCGGAGCCATGTCATGTCCGAAAAACTCATCATCTTCGACACCACCTTGCGCGACGGCGAGCAGAGCCCCGGCGCATCCATGACGCGCGAAGAGAAGCTGCGCATCGCCAAGCAGCTCGAGAAGCTGCGGGTGGACGTCATCGAGGCGGGCTTCGCGGCGTCATCCAACGGTGACTTCGAGGCGGTCCGGGCCATTGCCACCTCGGTCAAGGACTCCACCGTCTGCTCGCTCTCGCGCGCCAACGACCGTGACATCTCCCGCGCCGCCGAGGCGCTGGAGCCCAGTGACAACAAGCGGATCCACACCTTCATCGCGACCTCGCCCCTGCATATGGAGAAGAAGCTGCGCCTGAGCCCGGAGCAGGTGCACGAGCAGGCGCGCCTGGCGGTGCGGTTCGCGCGCAAGTTCACGGACAACGTCCAGTTCTCGTCCGAGTACGTCAGCCGCTCCGAGCTGGATTTCCTCTGCCGCGTCCTCGAGGACGTGATCAAGGAGGGTGCCACCACCATCAACATCGCGGACACCGTGGGTTATGCGGTTCCCGAGCGCTTCGGTGAACTGATCGC
>JAUIAI010000719.1 GCA_030425615.1 Gammaproteobacteria bacterium | reverse complement strand
TAGCTTACTCCGTCGACGAAGGCCACGAGGATCAGCATCGCGATCACGACCCCGGCCGCTTCGCGCATCTGGAACAGACTCAGGTGCACGTGCAGCATCTGCCCAAGGCCGCCGGCGCCCACCACGCCGAGCACCGCTGCCGCTCGGATGTTGTTTTCCCAGCGATACAGGGCGTAGGAAAGCATCTGCGGCAACGCGAGCGGGAGCGTGGCGTACGCCAGCACCGCAGCGGCTGCCGCTCCGTTCTCCCGCAGGGCGCGCGCGGGTTCCGGTGGAAGATTCTCGAGGGTATCGGCGAACAGCCGGCCCAGCACTCCGGTCGTGTGAGCCGCCAGCGCAAGGGTGCCCGGAAACGGACCCAGTCCCGCCGCCACCACGAGAAGCGCCGCCCAGACCAGTTCGGGAATCGAGCGCAGTACGTTGAGCGCGAGCCGCATGGCCGCGCGCACTGCCCGTCGCACCGGGGTCTGTCCTGCCCCCGCGCTCGCGGGGATGGCGAGCACGAGCGCCGCTGCCACGGCCAGAAGCGTACCCAGAGCCGACATCGCGAGGGTCTCCACCGCCGCCCAGGAAAGTCTGGCCAGAAACGCGGGCGTCGTCACCGGCGGAAAGAAGCCGCTGACGAATTCGCGCATCTTGTCGAGCGCCCCGGGCTCGAAGAATGCGGCCCATTGCAGATCCAGCGTCCAGAAGCTGGCCACGATCAGGAGCGCGAGCGCGATGAGACCGAGCCGTGCCGACCATCGGGCGGGGGGCTCCGCGGGAAGCGGATTCGTTCCGGACCCGGGCTGCGCAGACATGGTCAGTCGCTCTCGAGCCCGCGCCGCACCCAGGCGCTGACCCGGTCGGCCGCGGCCACGAGCAGCACGAACATGAGCAGCACGGTGGCGACCTCACTGCCCGCGAGCATCTTCATCGACATGTCCAGCTGCTGGCCGAGACCGCCGGCGCCCACGAAACCCATGATGACGGACGAGCGCACGGCGCATTCCCAGCGGAACACCGTGTACGAGGCGAGTTCGGGCGCGCACTGGGGCAGGGCACCGTACAGGAAGGCACCGATTCGCGGGCTGCCGTTGCGCAGCAGGCTGTCCGTGACGGAGGCGTCCACGGATTCGAGTACCTCGGCATAGACCTTGCCCAGCATGCCGGCGTAGGTGAGCGCGATCGCGAGCACGCCGGCCGTGGGGCCGAGACCGACCACGCGCACGAAGAGCAGCGCCCAGACCAGCTCGGGTACGCTGCGCAGGAATACGAGCAGCCAGCGCACGAGCTGGCGGGCGAGGACGGCCAGTCCGTGCATCGGCCGCCCGACTGCCGACTGCGACAGTCGCGCGCTGGCCAGCAGTGTCAGCGGAACCGACACGATCCAGCCGAGGGCGAGACCCGCCGTGGCCGTGGCGATCGTGATCCAGGTCGCCTCCATGACGATGGCCATGAAGTCGGCGGAGAAATCGGGGGGGAAGAAAGAGGCCAGGAAACGCCCGGTGATCTTCAGGGAGCGTGAATCGAACAGCGAGACGGGATCGAACTCGCTGGCCACGATCAGGGGCCAGAGCAGGACGATGCCCAGGATGAACCATCCGATCCGGGCGGGCCAGGCCGGATCGCGCAGGGCCGGATCCGGCGCCGCGCTCATGGCACGCAGCGGCCCGCCGGCATGGGGTTCGGCACGGGCGCACTTCGAGGGACGGCGACCACCACCCGGTCGCTCTCGGCCTCGTGGCCGAAATAGAGATCGCGAATCGAGCGGTTCGAGACCTCCGCCGACGGCAGGTCGAACGCGACGCGGCCGTCCCGCAGGCCGACGATGCGCGGGAAGTGCTCCAACGCCATGTCCACCTGGTGAAGGCTGCAGATGAGCGTGTCGCCCCGGTTGCGGCAATGTCCGATGAGGGCGCTGAGCGTCTGGTGGGCGAGTGCCGGATCGAGTGCCGACAGTGGCTCGTCGACGAGCAGGGCTCGCGAGGGAGACACGAGCGCCCTCGCCAGGCTCACCCGCTGGCGTTCGCCGCCCGACAACCGGTCCACCCGCGACCAGAGCCGGTCCCCGAGCGAGAACACCTCGAGCGCTTCGAACGCCTGCCTCGGGTCTCCGGGCCGCACGAGCGACCAGAGCGCCCGCCCCAGCGACCAGTTGCCGAGCCGGCCGGCGAGAACAGCCGTCACCACGCGTTGCCGCGGCGGCAGTGGCGGCGCCTGCGGGGCATTGAAGAGCGAAGCGCGCAGGCGGCGCAGCTGGCGACCGGGGAGTCGCCACGGATCCGCCTCACCGACGATCACCTGCCCCTCGTGCGGCCGCAGGGCCGCGCCCAGCACGGACAGCAGCGTGGTCTTGCCGGCGCCGCTCGGGCCGATCAGCGCGACCTGCTCGCCGGCCCCGATCTCGAGATCGATTCCGTCGATTGCCACCCGGCCCTGCCCGTGACGCACGGTGGCGCCACGGCAGGTGAAGGTCAGCCCGGTCACGCTCCGGCTCCAGCCGACGCCGTTACTTCAGCAGGCCGGCGCTCTTGGCCGCCGACTCGATGTCGGCGTAGTTCTCGGCCTTGGTGGGCACGAACTTGCTCGCGCGTTGCAGCTGGAGAATGGTCTTGCCCGGCTCGGAATTC
>JAUIAI010000718.1 GCA_030425615.1 Gammaproteobacteria bacterium | reverse complement strand
CACTACTACGGCAGTCACGCGACCATCAATCCGACCGGTATCGTACCGATGGGCCCTCGCCTCGACTACGGAGCACCGCACGACAGAGCCGCGCTCGGAACCTGAGGTTCTCTCGGCGGGCCGCGACCGGCGCACCCGATTCAACCCCTGGCCCATGCATCGAGTGCATCGACCACCCCGGCACCGATCCCGCGCGGAACCGCGCCTTCCAACGGACACGGGCGCGAGAGCCGCTCGTCCATGTCGTCGGGATGGAAGCCGTCAGGCCGATCGAGTGTCGCAAGTTCTTCCCAGGTGACCGGCACGGCCACGGCCGCTCCCGGGCGCGCCCGGAGCGAATAGGGCGCAACTGCCGTGGCGCCACGCTCATTGCGCAGCCAGTCGACGAAGACCCGCCCTTTTCTCGCCGACTTCGACAGGGACGCGGTATAGCGATCCGGTTGCCGCTCGGCAAGCACGGCCGCGAAGGTCTTGGCGAAGAACTTCACCGTGTCCCAGCCACGGATCCGGCGCAGCGACACGATGACATGGATCCCCTTGCCCCCGGTCACCATGGGGGCCGAATCCAGGCCGCAGGCCGCCAGACCCTCGCGAACCTCATGGGCCGCGTTCTTCACCGTTGCGAAGTCCAGCCCCGGGTCCGGATCGAGATCGAAGACCATGCGGTCCGGGCGTTCGAGCCGGTCCCGGGTGGCTCCCCAGATGTGGAACTCGAGAGTCCCCATTTGTGCGGCCGCAATCAACCCCCGGCCGCTGTCGACGAACATGTAGTCCTTCGTCTCACCGTCCTTCTCCTCGATGGGCAGCGACTTCACCTCGTCCGGGAAACCCTTGCCTGCATGCTTCTGGAAGAAGCACTCCCCGGCGATCCCCCCGGGGCAGCGCAGCAGTGACAGCGGGCGATCCGCGACGTAACGCAACATTCGACCGGCGACCCGGCCGTAGTGTTCAGCCACCACGCCCTTGGTCAGCCCGATGCCCGGGTAGACACGGCGTCCTTCGCTGGTGACGCGAACACCGTGGATCCTTCCGTCTTTGCCGGCGCCTTGCTCTGGCACGGACTTCCCTGAACTCACGCTCACCTCGCGGGCCTCCCTGTCTTCACGCAGCCCGTGGCAGACGCCGTGGCGGCCCGGGCCCTGGTCACTGGCCCTTCCCGCGTCGCGGATGCCCGATCCCGGGCATCCGCGAACCACCTTGCGCCTGGTCAGGTCAGCGTTCCGCCCCGCGTTTCCACATAGACCGCGTACAAAGACTGGCTACCGGTCATGAACAAGCGGTTTCGCTTGCTTCCGCCGAAACAGACATTGGAGATGATCTCCGGCATCTTGATGTGGCCGATGCGCGTGCCGTCCGGATGGAACACGTGCACGCCGTCGTAGCCCTCGCCGACCCAGCCCATACCCGCCCAGACGTTGCCGTCCTCATCGCACCGGATACCGTCGGCGAAGCCCGTGCGGCCCTCGAACTCCATGCTCGCGAATACCCGGCCGTTCTTCAGCGACTTGCCGTCCACGTCGTAGACCCAGATGACACTCTTCGCCTCGGGGTAATGCGACACCCCCGTATCGGCCACGTAGCACTTCTTGTAGTCGGGCGAGAAACACAGACCGTTGGGCTTGAAGGGTTCGTCCGCCACCTTGGTGACCTGGCCGGGCGCGTCGATCCGGTAGATGGCTTCCTTCTGGTTCGGCTGCGGGCTCGTCCGGCTGCTCGGCAGGCGGTTACCTTCGTAGTTCATCAGACTGCCATACCCCGGGTCTGTGAACATGAGCCAGCCATCGGGATGCACGGCACCGTCGTTGGGAGCGTTGAACTCCTTGCCGTTGGCTTTGTCCGCCAGCACGGTCACGGAGCCGTCCCATTCATAGCGGATGACCTGCCGCGTGCCGTGACAGAACGAGATGTGCCGCCCCTGGAAGTCGAAGGTGTTGCCGTTGCTGTTGCCAGAAGGAAACCGGAAGCGCCGGCCGACATGTCCGTCTTCCTCGTTCCAGCGCAGGATCTCGTTGGCCGGGATATCGCTCCAGATCAGATAGCGACCCACGGTGTTCCAGGCCGGTCCTTCGGCCCAGAGCGTGCCTCGGTACAGACGCATGATCGGGGTGTTGCCGAGTTTGTATCGGAAGCGCTTATCCAGCGCGATGACATCGGGCTCCGGGTAGCGAACCGGCGGTGCGTCCGGTGAGTACCGGTCCATCTGTTGTGCGAACGCCTCCGCGGTAGCGCTCGCGGCAAAGGCGGCCATCCCTGCCTTGCGGAAAAAGGCTCGCCGCTGTTTCAGCTTGTCAGAGGCGTCTTCCGGTAACTCCTCGGTCAGATCGAGCAGACGATGGTGCTGAACGTGGGGCATGTCACTCCTCCTGATTGATGGTTTTTCTGCGAACTGCCAGGCCAGTCTCGCACCTCGGCCTCAGGGATACAAGACGAGCGGCGGCACTTCCTACCCTGCTTCGGGTACTGCTGAACGCCTGATGACGTGGAACCAAACGCGGCAAATCACCGGATCCGATCAAGCGCGCGGGAATTGGCCTCATACGGGATCAATTATCCGCAACACGGCGAATCCAACAACCAACAACGCTTACCCGCGCAAACGTTCCAGAGAACCAG
>JAUIAI010000717.1 GCA_030425615.1 Gammaproteobacteria bacterium | reverse complement strand
AGGCCGTATGCGCTGATCGCCCTGCCGGCGCTCGTCTGCGCACTGGGCGTCATCGGCCTGCTCGAATCGGTTCATTTCCTCTCCGAACGCACGCTCGGAGACACCGAGGCCCACGTCCTGGGCATTGTCTGGAACATCGAATCGGTCTGGCCGTGGGCCGTCTTCGGCGTCATGGCCGTGGCCGGCTACCTGGTCTGCCGCCGGCTCGCCCCCTCGGTGGCGGACGCCTTCGGGCATGCGCAACTCAAGGCCTACGGAGGTCGTTCATGAGCGGGCCGGTCGCGGCGATCTCGATCAGCAACGTCACCAAGCGCTTCGGCGCCACGGAGATCATCCGGGGCGTCACGCTCGACATCGCAGAAGGTGAACGGCACGCAATCATCGGGCCCAACGGTGCCGGCAAGTCCACCATGTTCAACCTGATCACCGGCCGCTTCCCGGTCAGCTCGGGCGAGGTGCGCCTGCGCGGCGATCTGGTCAGCGGGCTGGCCCCGTACGAGATCAACCGCAAGGGCCTTTCGCGAAGCTTCCAGGTCACGAACATCTTCCCGCGCATGTCGGTATTCGAAAACGTGCGCTGCGGCGCGCTCTGGGCGCAGGGCTACCGGTATTCGATCTGGCACGACGTCGACAAGCTCACCGACGTCAACGACCTGGCCACGAGGATTCTCGGCCAGATCGGGCTCGCCCAGCGCGCGCAGGTGCCGGCCGGAGTGCTCACTTATGCCGAACAACGTGCGCTGGAGATCGGCATCACAATCGCCAGCGGTGCCAACGTCATCATGCTGGACGAGCCCACCGCGGGCATGAGCCGCTCCGAAACCGACCAGATCATCGATCTCATCCGGCGCATGACCGAGGGCCGCACGCTCGTCATGGTGGAACACGACATGGGCGTGGTGTTCGGTCTGGCCGACCGCATCTCAGTGCTCGTCTACGGCGAGATCATCGCCAGCGGCACCCCCGACGAGATCCGCGGCAATGCCGCGGTACGCGAGGCCTATCTGGGCGAGGAGGCGGCCTGATGAGCACCACCAGCCGCCCGATGCTCGAGGTCAGGGGCCTGAACGCCTACTACGGCAAGAGCCACATCCTGCAGGGCGTGGACTTCCACGTCGGCGAGGGCGAGATCGTCAGCCTGCTCGGGCGCAACGGGGTGGGACGTTCCACCACCTGCAAAGCCATCATGGGCGACGTCACGCCGCACGGGTCGGTCGTTTTCAAGGGCGAGGAGATCGCGGGGCGCAAGCCGCACGAGATCGCCCGCCGCGGCCTGGGCTACGTGCCCGAGAACCGGGACATCTTCCCCACGCTCACCGTTCGCCAGAACCTGTTGCTGGGCCAGAAGCACGCCCGCCGCGAGGGGCGCTGGAAGATGAACGACATGTTCGAGATGTTCAGCAACCTGCGCGAACGTGCGGATACGCCGGGCGGCGTGCTCTCCGGCGGCGAACAGCAGATGCTCACCATGTGCCGGGCGCTGATGGGTGACCCGGATCTCATCATGATCGACGAACCCACCGAGGGGCTGGCCCCCAAGATGGTCGAGCAGGTGGCCCGTCTGCTCGAGACCATCGCCTCGCGGGGGTTGTCCATCCTGCTGGTCGAACAGAAGCTCACCATCGCACTGAACATCTCGCACCGGGTCTACGTCATGGGGCACGGCCACATGGTGTTCGAGGGAACACCCGACGAGCTCAGATCCAACGAGCAGGTCCGCAAGGAGTGGCTGGAGGTCTGAGCCGCCCGCGCGAAGGCCGGCCGATTCAGCAGGGTCTTCCGGTGCACCGGGGCGGGCCGTTTTCGCCGGATCCGCCGCGCAGGGGTGCGAACGGGCACGCGCACGGTGCGTGTTCCGGAACACGGTTTTATCGTTTTCTGATCGCCGCGCTCCACTGCTATAGTCCTCCGCAGAGCTGACCGCACTCGCCGCGGCAGCCCCTATTGACGGAGGAAACCCATGCAGGTAGTCAAGAAGACCTTGCTGGCGGCCGCGCTCGGCGTGGCCGCGGTGGCGTCGCACCCCGCCATCGGCGCCGAGGCCGGCAAGCCCGGCGGCACGCTCGTGATGGTGGGCAGCCAGCAGCCGCGTCACTTCAATGCCGCGGTGCAGTCCGGTGTGGCCACCATGGTGCCGGCCGCGCAGATCTTCGCGTTCCTGGTGCGCGCGGACGAGAACTGGAACATCAAGCCGTATCTGGCCGAGAGCTGGACCACGGCCGACGACGGGCTCTCCGTCACGTTCAAGCTGCGCAAGGGCGCCACGTTCCACGACGGCAAGCCCATCACCTCGAAGGACGTGAAGTTCTCCATCGAGACGCAGAAGGCCAACCATCCGTTCAAGACCTCGCTCGGCGCGGTGGACTCGGTGGAGACGCCGGACGACCACACCGCCGTGGTGAAGCTCAAGAATCCGCACCCGGCGCTGCTGATCGCGATCATGATCACGGCCATTTCCGGCCCGGGGGCGGTTAACGCGATCATTGCCATCGGCATTTTCAACATCCCCGTCTTTGCCCGCGTGGCACGGGGTGGCGCGCTGACGATCTGGACGCAGGATTTCATCATGGCCGCGCGGGGGGCGGGCAAGGGCAAGGCACGGATCAGCGTGGA
>JAUIAI010000716.1 GCA_030425615.1 Gammaproteobacteria bacterium | reverse complement strand
GTGCGCGCCTTCTACACCGGTTGGTACAGGGAACTGGTCGACAGGCTGCCGGAAGTGCGAGACGGGATGGTGGCGCCACCGGACGGCTCGGGGCTCGGGCTGAACCTGCTGCCCGGCCTTCGGGACCGCCCGGATGCAACCGTGCGACGCAGCGCCTGAAAACGTCAGCGCAGCAGGATCAACTGCCGGCCGCGGCGTTCCAGCATGCCGTCGCGCTCGAGCGCCGCCATCGTGCGATACAGGGATTCGTGGGAAAGGCCCAGCTCCGCTGCGAGTTCCCGAAGCGTTCCGTCGAGCGTGAAGGCAGGCGGCGATCCGTGGCCCTCGGTCAGCAACAGGTGGCGCAGCCTCTCGGACGCGCGTCGCAGCGACAGCCGTTCCAGGCGCGTCCGTGCCTGGCGGAGTTGTCGCGAGAGGATCCGGGACCATTGCACTGCGAAACCGGGATCCTCGGCGAGCCTTCGCCGGAGTCCAGCCGAATCGATGGCCTCGACGACGGAATCGTCCGCAGCCTCGGCCGTACAGTGATAGTGTCCGGCATGCGCCGCCGCCTCGGCGAAGAACTCCCCGCCGCGAGCCGTGTGGATCACGGCCTGCTCGCCGTCAGGCCCGAAGCGGTTAAGGACGATTCGGCCGTGCCGCAGGAAGAAGACATGGCAGGCTGCTTCCCCCTGGCGGAACACGAGGCCGCCAGCACGCAGGGCGTGAGGTTGGGCAAGTTCGGCCAGGGCTTCTGGCAGCCGGTGTTCGCGGGCCGCATCCGGCGCGTCGTGAAGGATCGCCATATGATCACAATCATATTCCCGACGCGGCCCGACCGGCAGAATGACGCCAGGTTACCGGAGGGTGGAATGGTGCGATTGGCTGCGTTTGCCGCCACGGCGGTCCTGGCACTGGCGGCTTGCGGCATCCCGCCGAACGCCGGGCACGGTGAGATGGAACATGCTGCCCACGGCGCGAAAGACGGGGCAGGGACCGACGCGCGTCACTCGGTGCGCTTCCCCGAACCGATGCGTTCGCACACCCTGGCGAACATGCGGGACCATCTGGCCGCGCTGGGCGAGATACAGGCGGCGCTGGGCCGTGGCGACTACGACACCGCTGCGGTCACCGCAGAGCAACGCCTGGGGATGTCTTCGCTCGACGATCATGGCGCACACGATGTGGCGAAGTTCATGCCCCGGGGCATGCAGGAGGCCGGGACCGCCATGCACCGCAGCGCCAGCCGTTTCGCGCTGACGGCCAGGGACGCGTCGGTGACCGGCGATCTGGGATCGGCCGTATCCGCATTGGCGGAGGTCAACGAGACCTGCGTGGCGTGTCACGCGGCGTACCGGCTCGATTAGTGTGTCATCCGGCGCCGGACCCCACATCGCGCGGGCCGATCCATTGTAGGATCGTGGCTCCGGAGAGCTGGCAGAGCGGTCGAATGCGGCGGTCTTGAAAACCGTTGTCGGGGCAACCCGACCGGGGGTTCGAATCCCTCGCTCTCCGCCGGTGCGTCACCAGTAAGCCGCTGATTCAGCGGCTTTTTTATCGTCAAACGGTAGATAAATCAAGGGGTTGTAGGCGAATCCAGCTATCAAGCGGAAATAGAGACGTTCAACGGATTACAATCAAGTGTAATCCAAAATGTTGGACGGGTTGTCCGATGCCAGGTATTCGCAACAGCAAGCCGCCATTGACGGCAGGGAATCTCTACAGTCGCAAGCCAGGCTTGCACTCAGACCGCGGCGCGCAGGGCGTGCCGGGCCTGCATCTTCGGGTGTCTCCACAAGGCGGGCGCTACTGGGTCTTCCGGTACATGCTCGCCGGCAAGCGGCGCGACATTGGGATCGGCAGCCTGGCGGAGGTCGGGCTCGATGAGGCGCGCGAAATCGCCCGGCAATATCGACGGCAGAAGCGCGAGGGGATCGATCCCCTGGAGGAGAAGCAGGCGCTGAAGAAGCGCGTCGAGGCCGTGGAGCGCTGGACGTTCGAGCGGGCGGCGAGAGATGTTCACGAAACCCTCGCGCCGAGCTGGAAGAACGTGAAGCACGCTGCGCAGTGGATCAACACCCTGGCCTCCTACGCCTTCCCCTTGATTGGCTCGAAGCCAGTGGGGACCATCGGCGTGGCCGAGGTGCTTTCGGTGCTGCGGCCGATCTGGCAGGAAAAGCCTGAGACGGCGCGCAGGGTGAGGCAGAGGGTCGATTCCGTGATGCGGTGGGCGGAGGCCCACGGGCACGCCGAGAAGAACCCTGTGCCGGCTGCGGTCGAGCTGTTGCCGAAGCAGAGGGCGGCGACCGAACATCACGCGGCTATGCCGGTCGGGGATGTCCCGGGCTTCTATGCGGATCTCGCGGCCGCCGAGCCCGTCGCTGGCAACCTCGCGCTTCGGTTTGCGATCTTGACTGCGGCGAGATCCGGCGAGGTCCGTGGTGCGACCTGGTCCGAGATCGACGCAGAGGCCAAGGTGTGGACCGTGCCCGCTGCGCGGATGAAGGTAGACCGGGAGCATCGGGTGCCGCTTTCTGATGAAGCGCTGGCCGTGATCGAGCTGGCGAAGGCGCTTGCCGGTACGGACTTCGTCTTCCCTTCGCCGCAATCGCGCGGCCGGCGTGAGCTGTCCGA
>JAUIAI010000715.1 GCA_030425615.1 Gammaproteobacteria bacterium | reverse complement strand
GGAGTCCAGTTTCCCATACCCCGGTCAGCGGCGCCGGCGGGCTGCTTCGGACAGGCGCGGTTGCCCGGAGCACGGCGGACTTGCCTGGCGGGGGCGACCCGCGTCCCGCACTCTGGCAACATCCGCGGCGGACGACGGGAGTTGAGATTGACAGGGCACGGAGAACTGGCCGGCATCGCATATACGACCTCGGGCAACGGGCCCGTTCTCGTCCTGGTGCACGGCGTCGGTGGCAGACGGTCGGACTGGTCGCCCCTGGAGCGGCACCTGGCCGCGCACTTCACGCTGGTCTGCCCGGACCGGCCCGGCC
This sequence comes from Gammaproteobacteria bacterium, assembly GCA_030425615.1. Taxonomy (GTDB): domain Bacteria; phylum Pseudomonadota; class Gammaproteobacteria; order Burkholderiales; family Burkholderiaceae_E; genus JAUIAI01. Next base: position 2,303 of record JAUIAI010000715.1, on the reverse strand, counting down.
GCGGGGAGAGCGGCGATCTCTCGCCCTGGACCCTGGAGGCTGAATTCTCACGGTTCCGTGATTTCGTCAGCGCGCTCGCGACCCCGGTGAGCCTGTTCGGCCATTCCCTCGGAGGCCAGTGCGTGCTCGAAGCCATGCTCGCCTGCGACAACGTGCTCCGGGCGGTGCTGTACGAGCCCTCCCTGGCCGGCACGGTTCACCCGGACAGGCCGGACCTTGAAACTGCGATGACCGATGCGCTCGCCGGGAATGACACGGCGCGAGTCATGGAGATCTTCATGACCGGCGTCCTGGGTCTTTCCGAACAGGAGATCGCGGTGTCGCGCATGATGCCCGGCTGGGCCCAGCGCTGCCGACTGGCGCCGACGATCGTGCGCGAGATGTGCGCGCTGCGCCAGTCGTCGACCCCGCCCGGGCGCTATGCCGGTATCGAACAGCCGGTGCACCTCCTGTACGGGTCGGAGACTCCGGCCTGGTTGCTCGAACCCATGCGGCGCCTCGAGGGTGCGATCGCGGGGGCCACCCGGCGCCGGCTGGACGGACAAGGACACCTGGCGCTGTCCCTGGCGCCGCGTCTGCTGGCACAGGCGATCCTCGCCGGCCTGGAGCCTCCGCCCGCGTGAACCCGCCGCCGGCGCCCCCGCCGGCTCCTGTCGATGCGACTGCGACTCGGGTGGCACGGAGGTCACGCGGATTTCCGGCGCTGCGGCACAATCGATGCCGTGAGGCCGTCAGCCGCGCCCGGCCCGCGCTCGAACCAAGCAGGCGCGCCAGACCAGGAGAACCCGGATGCAGTTGCCTGCCAACCCCTTTCTCGAGGCCATTCGCAGCGGACGGTCCCAGATCGGAATCTGGGTGACGCTGTCGAACCCCTTCGCGGCGGAGGCCGTCGCCGGAGCCGGTTTCGACTGGGCCCTCATCGACATGGAGCACTCGCCCAACGACCTGAACAGCGTCTTGGCGCAACTCCAGGTCTTCGCGGCCTATGAGACGACGCCGATCGTGCGCCCCGACTGGAACGACCCGGTCAAGGTCAAGCGACTGCTCGATGCCGGCGCCCCGGGTCTGTTGTTTCCGATGGTGCAGGACGCCGGGGAGGCCGCGCGCGCCGTGGCCGCGACGCGATACCCGCCACGCGGAATCCGCGGCGTTTCGGGAACCACGCGTGCCAACCGGTTCGGTCGGATCCCGGACTACTTCGCGCGAATCGAGCAGGAAACCGCGGTGCTCGTACAGGCGGAAACCCGCGACGCCGTGACCCGCAGCGCCGAGATCGGCGCCACGGAAGGCGTCGACGGCGTGTTCTTCGGTCCCGCGGACATCGCCGCGGACATCGGACTCCTCGGGCAACCGATGCACGACGACGTCTGGGCCCTCATCAAACCGGCGGCGCGCGCGCTGATCGACAAGGGCGTGCCGGTCGGCACCCTGGTCCAGGACGCGGCTTTCGCGCGCTCACTCGTCGACGAGGGTTTCGCCTTCGTGGCCTGCGGGTCGGACGCGGGCCTGCTCGCGAGAGGTGCGGACGCCCTGCTCGCGCGCATGCGCGCATCCTGAACCTTCCGGCAGGGGCGTGGACGTCACCCTCGACACGCTCGTTCCGCTGGCGGTCGCTCTGGGCATCGGTCTGCTGATCGGGCTCGAGCGGGGGTGGGACCAACGGGAGGCCGCCGAGGGAACCCGTATCGCCGGAATCAGGACCTTCGGACTTCTCGGGCTACTCGGCGGAGTCGCCGCGCTTCTCGCACGCACCACCGGCCCGCTGACACTGGGGCTGTTCTTCGTGGGCCTGACCGGTCTGCTCGCGGTAGCCTATCTGCAGCGCGTTTCCCGGGCCGGTGATCTCGGCATCACCAGCCTGGCCGCCGCACTGCTCTCCTTCGCGCTGGGCGCCCTGGCGGTCGCCGACGAACTGGTGCTCGCGTCGGCCTCGGCGGTCGTGGTCACGGTCCTGCTGAGCGCCAAGCAACTCATTCACGACACGCTGCGCAGACTGTCGTCCGCCGAACTCCACGCGGCCCTGAAGCTGCTGTTGATCTCGGTGGTCGTGCTACCCGTCCTGCCCGACCAGGGTTTCGGCCCCTGGCAGGCACTCAACCCATTCGAGATCTGGATGATGGTCGTTATCGTCGCGACCATCTCGTTCGCCGGCTATTTCGCGGTCCGCGTGGCGGGAAGCCGTCGTGGCTTCGCGTTCACCGGCCTGTTCGGCGGACTTGCATCCTCGACCGCCGTGACACTGCATCTGTCGCGGGTCTGCCGGCGGGAGCCGGCGGCCGCCACCAGCGTCTCCGTGGGCATCC
>JAUIAI010000714.1 GCA_030425615.1 Gammaproteobacteria bacterium | reverse complement strand
GTGGGCTCGCAGCGCCTGAAGCTCCTCCGACCTTCCTGCGATCGGCTCGAGCCGGCCGCCGGCGATAGCCTCGAAGCGTGACGCCTCGCGGTTCGGCGCGACGATCTCAAACGCGGGGACTGGTTCCGCAATTCCCGTGAGGTGCTGGGGCCCGAGCGAACGAAGCGCGAACCGGTCGCCGAGCAACTGCCGCGTACTCTCACTGATGACGACCGTTCCGGCAGCGGCCACTGACTGCAACCGGGCAGCAAGATTAGGAGTCTCGCCCAGCGCAAGAAGTTCCTGGTGGGCGGATTCACCGACTTCGCCAACGACGACCGGACCGGTGTGAACCGCGATCCGAAGCGACAACGACACTTGGAAGCGGGTGTTGAGTTCCGCATTGAGCCCCGGCAATCCTTCGAGCATAAGCAGGGCGGCCAGCATTGCGCGCTGAACGTCATCTTCGTGTGCCGTGGGATAGCCGAAGTAGACCAGCAGACCATCTCCGAGATGCTGTGCGATATGCCCGCCGTAGCGATGGACAGCATTTGCCGCGGTAGCCTGATAGGCCCGGATGACCTCTCGAAGATCCTCGGGATCGAGCTGGCCTGCGAGCCTCGAGGAGCCGACCAGATCGCAGAATGCCACTGTCAGCTGGCGTCGCTCGGCCGGGGCGGCATCCGTGGGGCGATGACGCCTAGTGGACTGACCGGAATCGCAACTGCGCAATTCGCGGATGCTTCTCAACATCCGGATCCGATGACCAGCGGCTGACACGCCCATGGCGGTGAGCGTCTCGTGGTCGAGTTCATGGAGCAGATCCCAGCCGATGTCGTTCTCACGAAAGGAGCCGAGGTACTGTTCGAAATCCTCGTCCGTGAGCCAGCGAGCCACGCGCTCGTCCATAAGCTTGTCACCTCCCCTCGAAAAGCGCTTGCAGATTCGCTCCCGGCGGAAGACTGTTCTCAATCTGAACGAGGGCGCGGGAATCTGCGAGGGCCGTCCGAGACCGTGACACCCGACTGTATTCGCTCTCGGCGCAAGATGCCAGTCACCGTCAGTGGCCGCGCAGGTTGCGCAGAACTTCGGAAGCCGCGGCTCCGGCAGCGTCGCAATTGAGCACGCCGCGAAACTTCCGGTCGGCCAGCCGCGCGTGGCGTGAGGCATTGCACCGCGGCCAGAGAATGGGCACGCGACGCCGACGGGTAATGGATGCGGACCCGCACTCCGTGGGAGACTGCAAGAAAGAGGTCAGATTCCACAGTTCTGTGGATGCCACTCATGAGGAGACGTCACATGAAGCCGCCCAAGGATCCCTCCAGCCCAGCCATGCCGGATGCCACGCGGCGACGCCTCCTCGAGGGGTCGGCCGCCACCGTCGCGGCCTCGGCTCTGCCGCTCGCCTGGCTGCCTGCAGCCGCCAGGGCCGCGGAGTCACCGCAGGCCGTACTCGATGCCGCGGTGGCTGCTTCCGACGTGCCCTTTGCCGTCGGTCTCGTCGGTTCGGCCGCCGGGGTGAAATGGAGCGGTGCGGCGGGCGAGGCCAGGCCCGGCGTCGCGGCGTCGGACACCACCGTGTTCCGCATCTTCTCGCAGACCAAGGCCGTCGGATCCACGGCCGCGATGATCATGGTGGACCGCGGCAAGTTCACGCTCGACACCCCCGTCGAAGACGTCCTGCCGGAGTTCGCCCAGCTTCAGGTGCTCGAGGGCTTCGACGGCGACAAGCCGGTGTTGCGCGCGCCGAAGGTCAAGGCCACGGTCCGGCATCTGGCCACCCACACCTCGGGGCTCACCTACGAGTTCTGGAACGGCGAGATCGGCAGGTACCTGGCCGTCACCCAGCGGCCCACGATCATCTCGGGGCTACGAGACGCCATGAACTACCCGCTGGCGTTCGACCCGGGCGAGCGCTGGGACTACGGCATGGGCATCGACTGGCTCGGGCTCATGGTGGAGAAGGTGGACGGTCGCCGAATCGATGCGTTCTGCAACGAGGAGATCTTCCAGCCGCTTGGCATGGTGGATACCGTCTTCGAACTGGACGACGCCCGCAAGGCGCGGCTCGCGGATCTCAAGGCACGCGGCGAAGACGGCAACTTCGGTCCGTTCGAACTCGCCCCGCCCCCCAACCCCGAGGTTTACGGCATGGGGCACTGCCTGTACGGCACACCCGCCGACTACATGCGCTTCCTGCGCATGTTCCTGAACAAGGGGCAGCTCGACGGCAACCGCGTTCTCAGTGAGCGTGCCGTCGCCATCATGCTGGAGAACCATATCGGCGATCTCCGCATTCCCAAGATGATCACCCAGGCGCCGCCGGTCAGTGCGGACGTCGATCTCTTCCCCGGAACGCCGAAGACCCACAGCATGGGGTTCCTGCGAGTCGAGGAAGACGTCCCCGGCATGCGCAGCAAGGGCTCGCAGGGCTGGGCCGGCGTGTGCAACACGCACTACTGGTTCGATCCATCGAAGGATCTGGCCGGTGTGATCATGACGCAGTCGCTGCCCTTCGTGGAGCCGCGGTTCATGAAGACGTACGGGGCGTTCGAGCGGGCTGCTTACACGGGTTGATCAGCCCCCGCAAGTGCCGGGCATCGTGGAAGTCGGGCAGCTCCCTCCCTCCCGGAGGG
>JAUIAI010000713.1 GCA_030425615.1 Gammaproteobacteria bacterium | reverse complement strand
CGAGTACCGGTCGGCACGCGGTTCCCAGATGGCCGCCACGGCAGCGGCGATCTGCTCGTCGGAGAAGCCCTCGCGGAGCAGCGAACGCAGATCGTGGCCGCCGGAGGCGAACAGACAGGTGTACAGCCGCCCTTCCGTGGATAGACGCGCACGTGTGCACGTGCCGCAGAACGGGCGGGTCACGGACGATATGACCCCGATCTCGCCGCTGCCGTCCCGATAGCGCCAGCGTTCGGCCACCTCGCCCAAGTAGTTGGGGTCGATGGGTTCGACGCCGAAGGCTTCGTCCAACCGTCGAACGACCTCGGCACTCGGCACGACGTCGTCCAGGCGCCACCCGTTCGAGGCACCGACGTCCATGAACTCGATGAAGCGAACGATGTGGCCCGAACCCTTGAACCATCGCGCCATCGGTACGATCTGGTCGTCGTTGACGCCCTGCTTGACCACCATGTTGATCTTCAGCGGGCGCAGCCCGGCGGCGTCGGCGGCCTCGATTCCGGCGAGGACGTCCGATACCGGGAAGTCGACGTCGTTCATCCTGCGGAACGCCTCGTCGTCGATGCCGTCCAGGCTCACCGTGACCCGCCGCAGTCCGGCGTCGGCAAGCGCGCGCGCCTTGCGTGCGAGCAGGGATGCGTTCGTGGTCAGGGTGAGATCGATCGGGCGTCCGTCTGCCCCCGGGATACCCGCCAGCTTCTCGACCAGACGCTCGACGTTCTTGCGCAGGAGCGGCTCGCCGCCGGTCAGGCGGACCTTCTGGACGCCGTGGGTGACGAACACGCGCACGAGTCGCTCGATCTCCTCGAACGTCAGCAGCGAGGACTGCGGCAGGAACGCGTAGTCCTTGTCGAACACCGACTTCGGCATGCAGTAGGTGCAACGGAAATTACACCGGTCCGTGACGGAAATGCGGATGTCGTGCAGCTGTCGGCCACGCGCATCCAGCAGGCTGCCGGACCCGAGCGTGGCAGTGGCCGGCACCACCGGCCGGGCGGCGTGGTAACGGTTCTCTGCGATGGGGATGATGCGTCGGGTCACGAGCGTGCTTCGGGCGAAGTGAAGCCGCCCGCGGCAGTTGGCCGGGCGGTCTCTGACGATTCTTCTAGTGTAACAACGCGCGTACCGTGGAGCCGCATACGCCTGCGATCGACCGGGAATGCGCGGGCCGGGAGCTGTGAACCCACGGACCCGGCGGCGAATGCGGATTCGCCGCCGGGAAGGGCCGTCGTCCCTCGTTCATGCGGACGGGGATCGACGGCCGGCCCGACGCGACCGATCTCAGACGGCCGGCGGCTCGTCCCGGGTTTCGACCTGCTGCAGAGGAGTGCTCTCCGCCGCGGCACGACGGGGCCGACGTGCCCGGCCGCGCTGCGGGGGCGGTTCGGGCGCCGCCTCGGCCACGGAGGCGTCGGCGCGTGTCTCGACCCATTGCAGACCGGCCTGGCGTACGACCGTGTCGAGCGACTCACGACTCACCGGGGCGGGTTCGTCCGCCTCGGCATCATGGATGTCCAGGCCGTTGGCAGGCGGGGTCGCGATGGACGATGCCACCACGGGCGCGGCCGTCTGCGGTTCGGCGGACGGGGCGGCCGCGACCGGCTCGTCATCCCCGGCGGAAACCTGGGCCGTGGCTTCGACCGGCGACGTGATCTCGGCGGTTTCCGGAGCGCTGACCTCGGCCGGAGGTGACCGGACCGGCTCTGCCTCGGTGACGACCGGAGCCGGGGCCTCCGGCGTCTGAGAAGCGTCGCCGTCGGTCTTCGCAGCGTCTTGTCCGTCCGTGGACTCGACGGCCGGCTGAGCAACGACCGTCTCATCGGGGATCGCCGAATCGGCTTCCGTGGCGACAGCCGCATCTTCCGTTGTGGCGCTCGTGGACGCCGAGGCGGCTTCGACTTCGGCCAGCTCGGTACCCTCGGCCGCCTGTTCGGCGGAACCGGCTCCCGAACGACCGCCGCGCCGGCCGCGACGGCGTCCGCCGCGTCGGCGGGTCTCGCCGCCCCCGGAGTCCTCGGACTCGGCTGACGGCGCTGCTTCGCGCGCCTCATCGGTGTCCGTCGCATCCGCCGGAGCATTGTCCGCACTGGCGTCTTCACCGGGCGCCGCCGTCTCTGCGGCGGATTCGGCCTCCCCCGTCTGGGCGTCGGTCCCGTCGGTCGACTCCTCCGGTGCCTGGTCACGTCCGCTTCCGCGGCGGCCACGGCGCCTGCGCGGTCGGCGGCGACCGTTGCCTTCGTCCTCACCGGCGCCGTTGTCCGGCCCTTCGGACACCTCGGAAGCGGCCTCGGCGGTCGCCTCGCGGTGGTGGTACTCGACCAGGATCGGGGTGGCGATAAAGACCGACGAGTAGGTGCCGATCGCGACGCCGACGATGTCCACGATCGAATCGATGGCTCCCACTTCATGAAAGTGGACCTTGTCGATCGTCGATCCATGCACTTTTGCCTCAGCCGAGGCAACCGCCATGAAAATGCGCTTCGCCAGATCCCGTTGCGATTGCAGAACATGACCCGCGTGGAATTCTGTGGTCAAAAAATCCAGACGCATGTTGCGCAATACGTAAAGTCGAGCCACTCCAGCGCGCACTTAAACCTTTCGATGCATGGTTTACGGGT
>JAUIAI010000712.1 GCA_030425615.1 Gammaproteobacteria bacterium | reverse complement strand
CCAAGAACCTACAATCGAAGTCTACGTTTAGTTGGCCATAGTACGCGATCGTCTGCAAACCAGCCTGTAGCATTCATCCGAGTGCATCTCTCCGATGTCTCCATCAAGCCCGAAGCCGACCTGTTGATAGCCGTACGAGATCACAATGCGACACGAACAGTCGGTGCAGGCCGAGCTTGAGAGTGTGTGTTGCCGGACACCGAACGACAGGTCCCGACATGTCATCGGAAAGTTGGCCTCGACCGCCAAAACAAACGGAACCCGTCCGCTGTCGGGTCAGGCCATGAGACGCTCGAACGCCGGATGGGTCTGGAAGCGCCAGTTCCTGCGTGGTCCCGCCATGACGTTGAGGTAGTACATCTCCAGCCCGTAGGGGGCGCCGCATGGATGATGCCCTCTCGGCACGAGGACGAGGTCATGGTCCTGCACGGCCATCGTTTCATCGAGGCTGCCATCCTCGGTGAACACCCTTTGAATGCCGAAACCATCCGCAGGATTCAGCCGGTGGTAATAGGTCTCTTCCAGATAGGTGATGCGGGGGAAGTCGTCTTCGTCGTGCCGGTGCGGCGGGTAGGACGACCAATGCCCCGCCGGGGTGAAGACCTCGGTGACCAGAAGGCTGTCGGCCACGTCGCGCGCTTCCATCGCGATATTGTTGATGTAGCGGGTGTTGGTTCCGGTGCCGCGCTCCTCCAGCGTGATGCCTTCCGGACCGAGCCGCATTGCAGGCCGCCCGCCGGGCGATGGGGCGTTGCAGACCGCGAGGGTGCAATCCGTGGTGGCCTCGGCCGCCCATTCCATGCCCGGGGGGACGTAAAGACAATGCGGCGGTCGCCGATCGAAGACGTTCAGGCGATCGCCCATCATGCCGAAGTCCTCGCCGCCCGCGGTCAGGAGCGCCTTGCCCTCGACCAGCACGAGGATTGCTTCGCGACCGTCCAGCATGTCCCCGACATCCTGGCCCGCGCTGAGACGCCAGAGGTCGAAGCCGACATAGGCCCAGCCCGCGCCTTCGGGCGTCAGGGAATGAACCTTGCCATCGGTCACGCCCGAACGCCTCATAAGGCCGGTCATCTCAGACCGTCCCGCCAAGCGAGCCCTCCAGCGCGACCAGTTCCTGCCCGCCAGCCATCATGTCCTGCAACTCCTCCGGCGTGATCTGGCCCCGCTGTGCAGTGCCCAGCGTCTTGCCCCGGTTCAACACCGTGAACCGGTCTCCCACCGCGAGGGCATGGCGCACGTTGTGAGTGATGAAGACGATACCGATCCCGGTCTTGCGCACCTTGTCGATGGTGGCCAGCACGTTCGCCGTCTGGCGCACGCCCAGCGCCGAGGTCGGCTCGTCGAGGATCAGGACCTTGGCGCCGAAATAGACCGCCCGGGCGATGGCCACCGTCTGACGCTCGCCGCCCGAGAGCGTGCCCACCGCCTGGTCCGGCGACCGGAGGTTGATGCCCATCTTGCGCATCTCCTCCATCGTGACTTCGTTGGCGGTGCGAAAGTCCATGAACTTCATCGGGCCGATCTTCTTCACCGGCTCGCGCCCCATCCAGAAGTTCCGCGTCACGCTCATAAGCGGGATCATGGCGAGGTCCTGGTAGACCGTGGCGATACCCGCCTCCATGGCATCCCTCGGGCTGGCGAAGTCCATGCGCTTGCCCTCGAACTGGATCTCGCCGCGGGTGGGCTTGTGGACGCCCGACATCGTCTTGATGAAGGTCGACTTGCCCGCGCCGTTGTCGCCGAGCAGGCAATGGCACTCGCCCGGCCGGACATCGAAGCTGACACCGTTCAACGCGATGACCGGGCCGAAATGCTTCTCGATGTCCTTCATCTCGACGATGGGGTTGTGATCGAAACTGCTCATCTCACCGCTCCCCCGTGATGATACGCCGGATGTAGGTGTTCAGGATCACCGCAAAGAGCAGGATGACGCCGAGGAACACCCGGAACAGGCTCGACTCCACCCCGGCGAAGAACAACCCCTGCTGCACCACCCCGAAGATCAGCGCCCCAAGCGCGGCTCCCACGACCGATCCGTAGCCCCCGGTCAGAAGCGCGCCGCCGATGACCACCGCGATGATCGCCTCGAACTCCTTCAGCAAGCCGCGGTCCGCCCCTGCCGAGCCGAATTCCATCACCTGGCAAGTGGCGAAGACGCAGGCGCAGAAGGCGGTGAACATGAACATCAGGATCTTCACCCGGTTGACGGGCACGCCCACGTAGCGTGCCGCCTGCGCGTCCCCGCCCGAGGCGAAAACCCAGTTCCCGAATTTCGTGCGCGTCAGCACCAGATGCGCGACGGCCACCAGCGCCAGCGCCCAGATGATCAGCATCGGAATGCCGTCGACGATGGGCTCGCCCGCCCGCGTGCCGCGCGTGAAGACGTCGATCATCTCCATCTCGGCGAGCCAGTCGAAGATCCAGCCTCCGACCTTGCCGCCGAAGACAGGCGCCAGCCAGTCGCCCTCGGCAGCGTCGTCGATGCCGCCGATGATGGTCTGCCGCTCGATCAGCTGCGGGAAGAAGATGGTGAAGCCGCGCAGGATGAACAGGAAGGCCAGCGTCACGATGAAGCTTGGCAGGCCCGTGCGCACCACGATCCAGCCGTTAAGCGCGCCG
>JAUIAI010000711.1 GCA_030425615.1 Gammaproteobacteria bacterium | reverse complement strand
CAGTGACGCGCTGCCCAGGGAGAACATCGGTGTCGCGCTGGCCGGCAGTCTCATCCCCTGGATCGACCGCGACCTCGGCGGTGGGCTATCCCGCGAAGAGTGGAAGGGCGACGCGGAATGCAACAAGATCCTCGGGCTCGACGAAGACCGGCGAATCCCGATCGAAAGCCTTTGCGTGCGAATCGGAGCAATGCGTTGTCACAGTCAGGCCCTCACGATCCAGCTCGCGGAAGACCTGCCGCTCGATGAGATTCAGTCTTTGATAGCCAGCGGAAATGAATGGGTCCGAATGGTGCCGAACGAGCGTGAGGCGAGCGTCCGGGAACTCAACCCGGTCGCCGTCAACGGAAGCCTGGACATCGCGGTCGGGCGTGTGCGCAAATTGAGTACCGGCCCGGGCATGATCAGCCTGTTCACCGTGGGCGATCAGTTGCTCTGGGGTGCGGCGGAGCCCGTGCGCCGCATGCTGCGGATCCTCGTGGATCGATCCGCGGCCTGAAGACATCGAAGACGACGCGGCGGTTTCCTGGGCCGCGTCCCAACAAGTAAGAGGAGAGCCCCGTAAGGCATGGTCACATGCCCGAGGGTTCTGAAGGGAGGAATCGCGGCGCTGACGCGTGAGTGCGACCCGGTCGACCACCGGTCACGCGAGATCCGCCGCTGGTTCCTTGAAGTGCGGGTTTGGGCTGTCAAGGGATTCGACAAGACCGTTCGTCGGTGACGATAATGCGGGCTCGAGGGGCCGGTGTGCACGCGTTTGGCGTGCGCATCGCGGCCGTGCTTTTCGTGCAACGCGGTCTGGAATTCCAGGCTTGCATTAGCTTGATTGCCTAAGTGCCTGATGCTACGCTGCAATCACTGAGGAGATCGCTTTGGGGAAGGTCGTGAGTCCGTCCATGGAAACAGGGTCAGGCGGGAAGGGTCCGCTCGTTAAGTCGACGCTGGCCGCCGCATTGGCCGCGGCGTTCTCCCTCTCCGCCGGCGTCGTGGATGCTGCCGGCCTGGGTCGACTCACCGTCCAGAGCGGGCTCGGCCAGCCACTCCAGGCTGAAGTCGAGATCACCGCGCTGACGCGAGAGGAGGCCGCCTCTCTCAGCGCCCGGCTCGCACCTCCCGAGGCCTTCACGGACGCGGGGCTGGAGTTCAATCCGGCACTGACCGGGCTCCGTTTCGAGATCCAGCAGCGCGGCGGCGCCCAGCCGGTCGTCGAGATCCGGTCCCTGCGCCCCATCAACGAGCCGTTCATCGATCTCCTCATCGAACTGAACTGGGCCACGGGCAAGTTCGTTCGCGAGTACACGTTCCTCCTCGACCCGCCCGAGTTTCAGCTGGGCCGGGCCGCACCCCAGGAGTTGTCCCAGCCGGTGGCGCCCGCCGTCGGGTCATCGGTCGCGCAGCGCGCGCCGGATCCCTTCGCCGCCACCCCGGGAACCGGAACCCAGTCCGCCGCACGTCCCGTGCCCGAGCCGGCGGCGCCGGCCGCGCCGCAGGTGAACGCGCCCCAGGTGGCCGCCTCTCCAGCCCCGTCCGCGACTCCGTCACAGGACGCGACCCCTTCCCGGGCCGCGGCGCCTTCGCAGCCTGTCGGAACCCCTCGAAGGCTCAGCCCGCTGCCGCCTCCCCAGCAGCCGGCGGTGGCAGGCGCGCCCACGCGGCGGACGGTGGAGCGTGGCGATACCCTGGCTGAAATCGCCGAATCCGTCCGGCCGGCCAACGTCTCACTCGACCAGGCGATCGTCGCCATCTATCGTTCGAATCCGGACGCATTCTTCGGCAGCGTGCACCAGCTTCGCGCCGGATCCACCCTCACGATCCCCGGCGCCATCGAAATGGCACAGGTCACCGAGGCCGGAGCGCGCGAGGAGATTGCGCGCAGTAACCAGGTGTTCCGCGATTACCGGGCCCGCATCGCCGAGAGCGCCCGTGACGCGGGCGGCGTGGCAGCCGTCGAGAACGGGTCCGGCGCGGCCACGGCCGCGGTGGGCCAGATCGGAGACGCGCCCGCCCCGGTGACCGAGACCCGCCCGCAGGGTGATCAGCTCGAGCTGTCGCGGGACGCGCCGGCCGACGTCGCGGGTACGGATGCCACGTCCAGCACGGGCGACAGCAGCGCGGCCAATGCGGAGGGCGCCATTGCGCGTGACATCGCGTTGCGCAACGCCCAGCAGCGGGTCACGGAACTCGAGCGCAACGTCGCCGATCTGCAGCGCCTGCTCGAACTCAAGAACAAGCAGCTTTCGGATCTTTCCCGCCAGGCGGACTTCGCCCGGGCCGGAGTCGGCGAGCCGTCGGCGCCCACGCCTGCCTCACCGATGGCCCCGATGACCCCGATGGCCGATGCCGGCGCCAACGGAGCCACGGCCCCGCCGGTGGCTCCGGGCTCCGTGGAGCCGGCGGCGAACACCACCACGCCGGTGCCGGGCGAATCCGCCGGCGATGCGGGCAACGGGCGGTCCGTCGGGACGGAATCCGTTGCCGACAGCGCGGCGGCCGCCCAGACGCCGTCGGGCGAGAGTGCGCTTGCCACCCGGGCCGAATCTGCCGTGGAACTCGCGCGGCGGGCCAGCGAGGCCGATGCCCCGCCGCCGGTGGCGCCCAGGGCTGCGGCGCCGGCCGCCGCCG